>PWQG01000079.1 GCA_003556835.1 Gammaproteobacteria bacterium | reverse complement strand
TGCTCAAACATTTCTTTAAATCCAGCCAAAGTCATCTTTGTCAATGGACGCCCCGGCTGATAGCGAAGGTCCTTATTGCTGTGCTTGTCCTGAGTTTCAACGGGTGAGAGCCAACCAGCATCAACCAGGCGATCGAGCGAAGTGTTCAGAAGGCGGGCTGGCACCCGCAGTTCGCTGGCGAGTTCCTCCACTAAATAGGCGGGTTTGCACTCGGAGAAGCGCCTGCAGACGAGGATGAGAGCGGCGAACGAAAGCATTTCCCGGGTGTGTTCACCGATATAAAGCTTGCCCAGATGTTGCAGGTTGGGCAGACCTTCCAGAAAGAGTATCCTCTCGATGAGCTGATCGGCATGCTTCATCTCGTCGATGGATTCCTCATATTCCTTGTCACCCAGACGCGTCAGCCCCCAATCCTTGTACATACGGGCATGCAGGAAATACTGATTGATGGCCACCAGTTCGTTGCCCAGTGTGGTGTTCAGGTGGTTGATCATGGTTTCATCGGCTTTCATCGTGAAACTCCTTGTCCAATTCGATATAGCAAGGATGCGCGGTTTGGATCCCGGGGTCAAGTTGGCATCTTTCTGTAAGCAGATGATAAATAAAGAAATTAATAAGATTCCAATCGCTGGCGTTGGCCCGGATACCGGTTTCTGCCGATTTTCCGTCTGAACGTTTCCGGACAATCAGGCCGTTGCGGCATTGACGAATCGCGTTTGCGACGTAAACTGCTTCACCACTTCCCGGGCATGCTGACCACAGCGGCCGCAGTTATTGGCCACACCGAGGCGGGCCCGGACATCGGCAAGGGAAGTGACGCCGTCTTTGCAGAGGGCTTCAATCTGTTTGTCAGTGATACGGCGACAGATACATACATACATGGTGGTGACTCCGATCGATCATGGAAAGAGTCTAGATGCAAATGAGAATGATTGTCAATAGTATTAGCATATGATTTACGTTTTTGTCGATAATGCAAAATGCCCGAATCTGGTGCAGACTCGGGCTGGAAAAGTGAAGGAATCATTGAGGCGGAGTCTATGAAGCGAGTGGTTGCCCTGATCGGGCTGTGGGGCCTGAGTCAGAATGCCTGGGCAGATGTGTTTGCCGTGTTCCGGGATGAAGAAGGCCGAACCAACTGGCAATATATTGCCAATACCAGTGCGAGCCTGCTGATTCTGATTCTACTGGTTGTTCTGGTGTTTCTGATCCGTGCGCATCTGCGTGCCAGGCGATCCAACCGCGCTCTCACTGAAATCAAGGCAACCCTGGAAGAACGCGTGGCACAGCGCACACAAGTGCTGGAGGAGACCGCCGAGGAACTGCGGCAGCGGGAAGCCTATGTCAGCCGGGTCGTCAATTCCATGCCGGTCATGCTTATTGGTCTAAATGAGGAGCTTCAGGTCACGCAGTGGAACCGTACTGCGGAGGAAGCCACGGGACGGCCTTTCGAGGACGTAAAAGGAGAAAATCTCTGGGCGGCCTATCCGGATATCGCCCTGAGCGAAGACCAGGTTCGGGAAGTGCTGCGCACGGGAGAGGCCAGGCAGCTGAAGCACACGCAACCCGATCAGCACAGTTTCGATATCACCCTGTCACGCCTCAAAGGCCAGGACGATATCGGTATTGTCATTCTCATTTCCGATATCACCAAGCAGGTCAATGCGGAAAACAAACTGGCCGAGCGGGACAAGCTGTCTGCGCTCGGTGAATTGGCTTCAGCCATGGCCCACGATATCAGTCTGCCGATCAACAGCATCCTGCAGCGGGTGTCCAGCTCCCAGCAGCGGATCCGGGCTGTGGAAATGGGAGACGAGAAGCAGACCCTGCTGCAGGAGGCGGAGATGGTCCGCCTGAATGCAGAACAGGCAACCGCCATAGCACAGAATCTGCTCGATCTCGCTCGCAGCCACAGTCATGAAAAATCCGCAGCAGACATTCCGGCACTGATGGACAGCAGTATCGAGTTGGCCGGGCGCCTGTTCGTGGATGCCGAGCGCATGGCGTTCCGGGACATCGAAATCCGGCGACACTATGCTTCATCACTGCCGCAGGTGGCCTGCCATCCGGATGAGCTGGTGCAGGTATTCACCCGATTGTTACGCAGTGCCTTTCACGCGCTCAAGCAGAACCGCGGAGACGATGCGGCCAGGATTGATATCGAGATTGGCCTTTTCGTCGATTCCCTTTGGATCAAGGTGGCGCATCGGGGCCGGAGCCTCGGTCCCGAGGAACAGCTGGAGATTTTCGAGCCTTATTTCCTCAGTGATAGCAGCAGAGATCAGTATCCGATCGAACACCGTCTGTCCTATCCCCACTTCATCATCACAGAGCACCACCAGGGGCATATGTCTGTGACTTCCGATGAGAGATTGGGCACCTGTTTCAATATCCAGCTGCCGCTGGAGGAGTGAGGGGGTCGGACACGGTGACGTCGGATCTGTTATGAACACGACGGAGTTGAGAAACCAAAAATGCTATCATACGAGTTTTCGGAAGGACATACCGCGAGGAAGCCCATGAAAGCCCTGAAAATGGCCCCGACATTACTGCTGGCCGGCGGCATGACCGCATTGTTGTCCGCCTGTAGTGAAGGAAATGACATGCAATCGACCACTCAGAGCGAGTCGCGGGAGACTGTGGAAACCTTTCCTGATGCGGACACCAATCCGCTGCTTCGCTTGTCTGACCTGCCCTACGGAATGCCACCATTTGACCGGATCCGTGATGAACATTATCTGCCGGCGCATGAGCGCGGTATGGAACTGCATCGCGAGGAGATCGAGGCAATTGCCGGCAACCCTGAGCCGCCGACTTTCGAGAATACCATTGTGGCGATGGAGCGTGCCGGACGGGAATTGAGTCGGGTCCGATCAGTTTTTGGCAACGTCACAGGTGCTCATACCAATGACACATTGCAGGCTGTGCAACGTGAGTTGGCGCCGCAATTGGCGGCGCACAGTGATGCCATCAACCTGGATCCGGAACTGTTCCGCCGCGTCGACCGTTTGTACCGTGAGCGAGACTCCCTGGAACTGGATGCAGAATCGGAGCGCCTGCTCGAACGCTACCATACCGGGTTTGTCCGTGCGGGTGCCCAACTTGATTCAACCGGACAGGAGCGACTGCGGAGCATCAACGGGCGTCTGGCCGAATTGAGCGCGGATTTCACCCAGCGGGTGCTGGCCGAAGTCAACGATTCGGCGGTACATGTGGAGGACCGGGAGCAGCTGGATGGCTTGTCCGAATCCCGAATCCAGGCTGCTGCAGCGGAGGCGCGGGAACGTGGCCTGGAAGGGTATGTGATCACGCTCCTCAACACCAGTGGGCAGCCTCCGTTGTCGAGCCTGCACGATCGCGAGCTGCGCGAGCGGATTCACCGTGCTTCCCTGTCGCGCGGCAGTCGTGGCAACGAACATGACACCCGGGACGTTGTGCACGAGACCCTGAGTTTGCGTGACGAACGCGCCCGCTTGCTGGGTTACGAGTCTCATGCCGATTTCATTCTGTCGGAACAGACCGCAGGCAGTATCACTGCGGTCAATGAGCTGCTGGCCGATCTCGCCCCGGTGGCGGTGGCCAACGCCCGGGAAGAAGGCGAGGCTCTACAGCAGTTGATCAACGAAACCGCTCCGGAAGCGTTTGATTTGGCGTCCTGGGACTGGGCGTACTACACGGAGCGATTGCGGCAGCAGCGCTTCTCCCTTGATGATGCCGAAGTGCGACCGTACTTCGCGCTCGAGAATGTGTTGGTCGATGGTGTCTTTTTTGCCGCAGAGGAGTTGTTCGGTATCCGTTTTGAGCGACGACCGGACCTGCCGACCTATCATCCCGACGTGGAAGTCTGGGAAGCATTCGATGCTGATGGTACCGGCATGGGCCTGATGCTGGGCGATTTCTATGCACGCTCAAGCAAGCGTGGTGGCGCCTGGATGAACAGTTACAGTCTTCACAGTGGCTTGCTCGGGGATTATTCGGTTGTCGGCAATCACATGAACATCAGCAAGCCGCCGGAAGGGCAGCCTACGCTGATGAGTTTCTCCGAGGTCACGACGCTGTTCCATGAATTCGGGCACGTGCTGCATGGCCTGTTTTCGGATGTGCAATATCCACGTTTTGCCGGCACCAGTGTGCCACGTGATTTTGTCGAGTACCCTTCCCAGGTTTTCGAGATGTGGGCGACCTGGCCAGAGGTGCTGGAAAACTATGCCCGTCACCATGAAACGGGAGAGCCGATTCCCCAGGAGATGCTGGAGCGGATGCTGGAAGCGGAACAGTTCAATGAAGGCTTCCGCACCACCGAATACCTGGCCGCATCGATTGTAGATCAGGCCCTGCACCAATCATCCGGCAACGATATACCGCTGGCAACGGAGCTGATGGATTTCGAAGCGCAGGTGCTGGTGGCCACGGGACTCGATTATGCCCCGGTGCCACCGCGTTACCGCATTCCCTATTTCTCCCATATCATGGGTGGTTATTCGGCCGGATACTACTCTTATATCTGGAGTGAGGTACTCGACGCCGACAGCGTGGAATGGTTTCATGAGAATGGAGGGCTCAACCGCGAGAACGGCCAGCATTTCCGTGACGCGCTGTTGTCGCGTGGTGGCAGCCGGGAGGCCATGGACCTGTACCGTGATTTCGCCGGCCGGGATCCGGAGATTGAACATATGCTGCGCCGTCGCGGACTGCTGGCTGACGACGAGTCATGACCCGAAAGGGCAGTGAAACGGGTATCCGGGTACCACATACCCTGGTCCTGCTTTTTGCCATGCAGGTGCTGGCCCTGCTGGCCACCTGGTTGTTGCCCGCAGGCCAGTACGATACCCGCGCCGATGCTGATGGCCGTGAACTGATTGTTCCCGGCACCTTCCACCTGGCGGAAGAAAGCCCCTTGCTTGGTCCCGGCGACCTGCTCATGGCCATTCCCAGGGGACTGGCTGACGCCCAGGCTGTCATCTTCTTTGTACTCATTGTTGGCGGTGTGTTGGCGCTGATCCGACGCACCGGAGCCATTGAAGCGTTATTGGGGCGGATTCTGGAGCGTTTTGGCGAGCGCACGGGAATTCTGATCTTCCTGCCCATGTTCGTGTTTGCCGTCGGCGCCAGTACCTTCGGTATGGCCGCCGAGTTCATCACCATAGTGGGGCTGTTGATCACCTTCTGCCTGGCCATGCGTCTCGATGCCATGGCCGCAGTGGGGGTCCTTGTGGTCGGATATGGAATCGGTTACGGGGCGGCGGCCACGAATCCCTTCACTGTGATGGTTGCCCAGGATATCGCCGGGCTGGCTCCGGGGTCGGGCATGTGGCTGCGCTTGCTCATTTTCCTGCCCTTATTGTTGCTTGGCTTTCATCACGTACACCGCTACGCCCGTCGTGTGTTACAGGATCCGCAGCAGAGCCTGATGCTGGGGCTGCCGAATGCCAGAGAACATGAACCGCCCGAGCAGTATCCACCGCTGAGCCGCCCACGTATGCTGGTTTTGCTGGCCATGTTGCTGACCATTGTCATGCTGGTGGCGGGGGTCGTTTTCCGGGATTGGTATCTTACCGAGCTCAGTGCCCTGTTTCTGGCCCTGGGGCTGATTGTTGTCGTGATCGGGCGCATGCATCCGGATGAGGCGGCAAAGACCTTTGGCCAGGGTACTTCAGATCTGGTGATGACGGCTTTGCTGATCGGGTTTGCCCGGGCCATCGCTGTGATCCTGGAAGATGGGGACGTGCTCTATACCATCGTGCATGGACTGTCGACGCCCTTGACCCTGGTGGGCGCTGAACTGTCGGTTATCGGCATGTTTGTCATGCAGGCCATTCTCAATTTCTTCATTCCTTCCGGCAGTGGTCAGGCTTTTGTCACCATGCCACTGATGGCGCCGATGGCTGACCTGCTGGACATATCCCGTCAGACAGCCGTGCTGGCCTTCCAGTTCGGAGATGGTTTCGCCAACATGGTGGTGCCCACCAATGCCATCCTGATGGGGATCCTTGGCGTGGCCGGTGTGCCCTATGATCGCTGGTTGCGTTTTATCGCCCCGTTGATGCTGCAGCTCTTTCTGGCGGCTTCATGCATCCTGGTGCTGGCTGTGTGGATTGGTTACTGAGTAATCCCTGATTATCCAGAGCTTGTTCAAACCACGCCTAGTTTATTGAATGGCGTTGATCACACGCGTGACCATTTCGTTCAAGCGCGGAATCCAGCGCATGACAATAACCAGGTCGTTTTCCTCGTCCACGTAGATGTAGTTGCCTCCAAACCCCGAGGCCCAGTAAGCGGATTCTGGTGCCGCTTCAATAGACCCTTCCCCGTTCAACCACCACATGAAGCCGTAGTTTGGTTGGACCGGTGTGGGCTCGGTCATGGTGTCAATCCAGTCCGCCGGTATCAATTGTTCACCGTTCCAGTTCCCGCGACGTTGGAACAAAAGGCCGAAACGCGCGTGGTCGGCTGTGCTGATGAACATGCCGCCACCAAAATGCCCGCCGCCGGAAACTGATTGCATGCGCTGCCCGTCCAGAGTCACCCAGGAGTTTTCGTAGCCAGTCCAGCGCCAGGTACTACTGGCCCCTATCGGATCCATGATACGGTCGCGTAATACCACTGGCAGTGGTGTACGCATGGTCTGCAGTAGCGCATAGGCCAGCATGTTCACGCGGACATCATTGTATTTGTAATGGGTGCCGGGAGTATGCTTTTCCCGGTATGGCCATTGTTCGGGATCATCTCCCACCGGGCGGTCGGCCCAGTCGGGAGTGTCCCACAGGGTGCCGGACCAATCGGAAGTCTGGTTCAGCAGATGGCGCCAGGTGATTTGGCTGTTGTGCGAATCATCAAAATTGCCATCCTGCACGTAATGCTGCACACGGTCATCCAGATCTCGGATATCGCCGTCCGCCAGAGCAATGGCGGCCATGGTGCTGAGGTAGCTCTTCGCAACACTGAAGGTCATGTCCGCGCGATCCACGTCGCCCCACTGCGCAGCGATATAGCCGTTGCGGATGATCATGCCACTGTCGCCGGCGCGGTCGCGCACCGGGCCGAGGATGCGGAAATCGGGCTCATTAGGCGCAAATGCGTTATAGATCACTCCATACAGATCGGATGGCTCGACCTGGGCCTGCTCCCTGGCCCACTCCACCGCATTTTCCAGGGCTTGTGGATCGAAACCGAGTTCGTCCGCGGGCAGTGTCTGCCATTCGTTGCGGTCGGGATAATACTCGGGCTGGGACCAGGCAAGGGAGGTCGCCAATAACAGGGCCAGGGCTGTGCAGGGAATACGAGTAGGCATGGCAGGATCCTTAACGCTATGTGTAGTCTCCAAGATATCATCCAAATTAAGGAACCTCTAATCAATTCCAAGACCGCTCTGCGCCAGGCCCCGCCCGAACGGGCCTTCAGCCAAACCCGCTCTCCGCGTTGCACTTTCTTGGCAGGCGGACGCATGCCGGCGAAAGTGCGCCTTGATAGCGAGTTTGGCTGAAGGCCAGAGCGGACATGGAATTGATCAGAGGTTCCTTAAGCCATTGTCTTCAGGAAACAGCGGGCTTCTTCTCAACTTTGAATGCCTGTTTTGATCCATAGGTCAGTGAGCGCCACAGCCATTCCAGTGGACCAAATCGAAAGTGTTTGAGCCAGACGGGAGAAAGCCAGAGCTGAAAACCCCAGATGGTGAACACAATCAGAATCTGCACACTGCGGCTGAGTTCGGCGAACAGTCCAAGGCCATGACCATAAAAGATCAGACCACAGATCAGGGTGTGCAGGATATAGTTACTGAATGCCATGCGACCGACCGCGCCGAGCCGCCGGGTCAGTCCTGGCAGGTAGTCGTGACGCATCAACAACATGATTGCCGCCATCCAGGCCATGGCAACCGGCAGGCTGCCCCAGTAATTGAATTGCCATCCCAGGAACAATGACTCGAGTGGCCATTCGCGACTGAAGTTCCAGTGTATACCCCAGGCAACCAGCAGTAATCCCGGAAGTCCGAAAAGGAGTATCAGCCCATAGGTCCGGTCTGCCGCCTGGCCGGTGATGACTCCGAGGCGATACAGGGCGATTCCGATAAGCATCAGACCCGCCGCGCGCCAGAATGCCCAGATTGGCATCATGAAAGTATGCATTTCGAGTGCAGCGGGCACCCGGTGTTCCATCTGGGCCATCCAGCCGCCCTGGTAGGCGGCTATTTCAGTCGCGAGTATGTCTGCCGAGGGGCGCCAGCTTTCGTCCATCATTTCCGTTACGATTTCTTCCGGCAACTGCGGCAGGGACAGCCCGAAGAACACAAAATTCAGGGA
>PWQG01000337.1 GCA_003556835.1 Gammaproteobacteria bacterium | reverse complement strand
GGCGCGTGCCTGAACCTTGCGTGGGGCACAGGAGGGGTATTCGTAGCGCAGAAAGCTCTTGTGATTCCGATCCCGCACCATATCGATCACACCATGGGCATGAAATACGCCGTTCTGAATGCTGCCTTCCGGGGCAATTTCCAGACCGCTCAGGAATCCTTCCGCAATTAGATGATTCCCGGTGACCCCTTTTACCTCCTCAGGCAGATCTACTCGCTCCAGGAACTCATTGAACGGGTCCCCAAGTCGTCGTATACGTTTCTGGATAATTTCCATGGCCCGCTGGAAATCACGCGCATTGTTGATGCGGAAACCCAACGTCGAGCCGTAGCCCTTGATGGGTTTGATCCAGAACGGATAATCGAGGGTGATACCGTCGAGGGCATCCTTGTCGAAAGGATCGACAGCACAGAAGCCCGGCGTGTGTTCCGGTGCGACCTGCTGTTGAATGACCCGACTCCAGTACTTGTGGGAGCACTTGAGAATAGCTTCCAGCGATGGCCCCGGCAGATTGAATTCCTCGCAAAGCACCGCCGCCATTGAGGTGACCGGGAAATCCCAATGCCATAGGATTGCATCAACGGGGCCGTCAAAATCGCGCAGAACCTTACGGGCTTTAGCGAGTTTCTCCTCGATCGCATAGTTCTTCTGGTGAACCAACTCTTCGGATCGTAGCAATGGGTGAAAGGAGAACCTGTCAGCGTCAGGAATCTTCAGAATATCACCGCCGTGGCGCTCGTCGTAACCTAGTACAAATACATTCTTTCGCCTGCCCTGATCATTCATGATATTGATCACGCCTCCTGTGAAACCAATACCCGAAACGGATCCGGGCATCCTGTCATTCTGGTTCCATCAGTCTGCTACATTATCCCGGCGTCATCTTGACGGCAGTCAGCGAAAACATGGACATGCGCGGACGGGTGACCGTCTAGCCCGAGATGGACACGCCTGGCGGGCTGCGGCAATCACCACTCATCACCCACCCGGACACCGAGCCTGGGCAGCAGGTAGCGATGCAGCAACAGGATCAGCACGGTCACTCCCAGGGCGATACCGAACACGCCGAGTGCGCCACGAATGTCGTGCATGAGTTCCGGGGCAAACACCAGCACCCCGGCCAGTGCCAGCATGATGATGCCGCCGATGAGCTTGAGAATGCGGCCGTGGCGCTCCTCAAAGCGGTCGACACGCAAGGTGGTCAGGGCGATGACGAAGATGGCCAGCTCGATTGACAGATAGATCAACAGATACAGTCCAAGCAGGAAGGCGAAGGACAGCCAGTCGATATTGTGGCCGGAGACGATACCGCTCCACACCACAGGGAAGCCGGCAGTGCACGGCAGCTCAATGAATGCGATTCCGGCGGCCATCACTGCGGTGGCGCCGACCAATGCTGGCATGGAACGGCCCTCGGCGATCAGGCCGCGAATACGCTTGTAGATACCCGGCTTGTGTTTCTCGTCGATGGTGAAAGAGATACCGCGCTGAAACCAGAAATAGTCCTTGATATTGACCACGGCAAAGGTCAGCGCGAATAAGGCCACCACGGGATAGATCCAGTCGGCCATCAGCATCAGGTTGAGTGCGCCGAACACCCCGGCGATGAACATGCCGTAAATCGCCGCCGTCACCGTCAGAAATGTCAGGCCAACCACAAGGATGCGCTGTCGCGAACCGGAATGGATGACCAGCGCCAGAAGGATGGTCAGCACCCACAGCGAGCAGGGGTTGAAGCCGTCGACAAAGGCGATCAGCGCAGTCGAGACCGTGACCGGTTGCACCATCAGGTCGATGGTGCCGAGCCAGGGCACATCGAAGCCTATCGAATCACGTGTCATCGCCGCCGTATCGAGGCGCTGATCGAGGTCGCGTGAGTCCGGGCAGTTGCCATGTTCCAGGCAATGTTCGACATGGCTGCTGATCTCGCGGCGAATCATCCCGCTGTCACCGATCCAGACGCGGCCACCGACAAACACGGCCGGTACAGAGTCGGCAGCCACACCGTGAGCGGCGGCCACCGCGCGGAACCGTGCCTGGGTGTCAGCATCACGCCGGACCTCGAAACGGGTCACCGCCAGCTCCTCATAGGATTCATCAAGAGCGTGGATGAACGGCTTCTGCGCCTCGCAATGCGGACAGACATCACTGCCGAAAACCAACATATGCAGTCGGTCATCGTCAGCAGCCGCCATACCGACCATCGGCCAGATTGTGAAAAGAATCAGTGCAAAGCGTATCGGGAAGGTCATGTGTACGCCTCCGGCAGCGGCCGTTTTTCTGCGTTCCAGAAGTATCTCTGTCTTACCAGCTCAAGGTAGAAAATGGGAGCGAACTGTACAGCGCCCCCACTAACACCTGCAATGGCCAATCTGAGAATATCAACGCCGTGACGTTCGTCGTAACCTAGTACAAATATATTCTTCCGTCTGCCCTGATCATTCATGATATGGATCCCGCCTCCTGTAAAACCAATACCCGAGACACTGACCACCGTCAATCCTCGATTCCATTGCTGCTTTATTATCATAAAAAATCAGCGTGCGTGGATGACCACAGACAGAATCAGGAGTGAATATGTACAAGCCAAGCATTTTACTTACCACCAGTCTGGCAGCGTTGATATCGCTCACAGCAAATGCCAGTGATGACGATAGGGAGCTGATCGATAACATGCGCCTGCTCCAGTACTTCAGCCACAAGGCGTCGCTTTCCATTGATGCCCGCAACCGGGAACTGGCAGACTTTTATGTCCATGAACTGGAAGAGGCTGTCGAGGAAACCGGGTCGATCGAATCCTATGACGGACACGCCATCGGCGAACTGAGCAGTGCCATGCTCCGGCCGATGCTGGAAAGCCTGGAACAGGCCTTGGACGATGCCGAATGGTCCGATATTTCACAAGCGTTCGACACAATGATCCAGTCCTGTAACAGTTGTCATCAGGCCACTGAGCACGGGTATATACGGATCCAGCGCAGCAGCGAGAACCCCTGGATGCAGGACTTCTCGCCCTTGAACTGAGGGACTCTATCATGCGAAAAGAAGGCGCCGCTCTGCGCAACGGCCTGATTCTTACTGGCACTATCATCGGCATGCTCATTGTCATCGCGCTGATTGCGAGATACATCGTTTGAACTGAGAGGAAAATCAATGAAACGTCTATGTTTCGTTTCTCCCGATGTCAACCATGCCCGCAAGGTGGTGGCTGATCTCAGGGACAATGGTATCCCGGAGAAACATATCTACGCCCTGGCAAAGGATGACACGGAGATGGAAGACCTACCGGACGCTGGCCCGGAGTCCAACGATTTTCTCCCCGCTTACACAAGAGGCCTGGAGTTCGGCGGGACGGCCGGTGTCCTGGCCGGATTGACCGCGCTAGCGTTTCCCCCTTCAGGCATCATCGTCGGTGGCGGCCTGGTGGCTCTCCTCGGGCTTACCGGCGCTGGGCTGGGAGGCCTTCTCACAGGTATTGCCGGCGCTTCCTTTCCCAGCTCCAGACTCGAGTCTTTTGAAGCCGATATCGAACAGGGCAGGATCCTGTTGATGGCAGATGTGCCAAAGAAGGATGTGAAAAAATTTGAATCCCTGATTCAAAGGCTTGATCCGGAAGTCCGTATCGAGGGTATCGAGCCATCTGCCCCTCTTGTTCCCTGAAAGCTGGCTGACCATTGCCGGGGAGGCTGGGCCCATCAACGAACTGAGCTGGATCATCAGCGGGGGCCTGCTCATGAGTGCCATTACACTGGTGGGCGGTGTGACGACCGTTCTCCGGCCTGCCATCCTTGAGAAATTGCTGCTTCCGTTCGTGTCTCTCGCTGCGGGCACCTCTACTCACGCACTAGCAATGCCAGCGGAAAGTGGCGTAGCAGATCGGCTGTTGCGAGTATCAATTCATCCCCTCGCAGAAACGCCATGGCAGGCTCATTGGTCAGGACGTTCCGCCAGGAGGCGACCGACGAACCCGGTGGCAGCCCGACGCTGGTGTCCGCCCAGCACCCGGTGCCCGGAGGCATGTCACGGCCCGCAACCGGCAACCGTGAAAACCAGCGCACCGCGACCACGATCACCTCGACATCGCCGGACCGGCGGGCAAACGCAACCAGATGCTCTGCGCGTGTACCGTCTGTATCAAGCGCAATATAGTCACCGTCACGAAACAACTGCGGGAAGCGATTGCGTACAGCCAGCGCTTGCCACGTGAGGTATAACTTGGCGCGGCCGTCTTCGAGCTGTGTCATCAGCTCACGGCACAGATCCGTTCGCAAACCGTCGTCCGATGTTTGCATCAGCGACTGCAGAGCCGCCATGCGTTGTGCGTAATCCACGGAATGCCGATTGTCCGGGTCCACCAGATCAAAACACCACAAGTCATTGCCCTGGTAGATGTCGGGCACGCCGGGCATGGTGAGTTTCAACAGGGTCTGCGACAGGCTCTGCAGCAGTCCGCAGCGGGCCAGGGGCTGTTGAAATGCGGAGAATTCGGCCAGAAAAGTGTTGTGTGCGAGATCCCCTAACGCGTTCCGGACAAAGTGCCGTAGCGCCATTTCATAGGCCTCGCCGGGATTGATCCAGGAGGTATGGACCTTGGCCTCCCGGGCCGCCTTGAGCATGTAGGCCTCGATACGCTCACGGTAGGCGGAAAGCGCTGACTCATCGGGTGCGGTCAACGGCCAGGTACCCATCAGGGTCTGATAGAACAGATACTCGTCATTGTGTGACGGTGCCGGCACATCATCGACGGGACGTTTCCTGCCGCGATTCAGGCGACTCCAGCGGGCGACCTGCCGCCGCCAGGCATCCGGCACCTCGGAAATGACATTGATGCGCGCGCGCACATCCTCCCCGCGCTTGCTGTCATGCGTCGAGGTGTTGACCATGGCGTGCGGCCACTCGGCACGCCGCAGGCTGTTCTGCTGGTGAAAGGTATGCGAAGAGATGCCAAAGGTGTCCGGATTGAAACCGACATCATTGAGCGAAACCAGACGGTTATAGACGTAGAAGCTGGTGTCCTCCAGCCCCTTGGCCATCACCGGCGCGGTGTATTGCTGGAAGCGCAGAATGAACTCGACGATATTGTGCTGCATGTTGGCGCCATATTCTGCGTGGTGCGTGAGCAGCAGCAAGTCTCCGATGAAATCCGTTATCCGGATATTATTCGCAGGAGTACGTTTTTTCGCCCGGGCGATGGCCCATTCAATATGGCGCCGGTCGTGCTCGGTGACCCGCCCTGCCCTGACATAGGTGCGGTAGACGGGGAAACAGGCCACCACTTCTGCCAGCGCATCGCGCAGGCCGTGGTGAGTGAAGTCCCGGGTATGCCGGTCCGCCCGGGCGATTCCGCTGAGCAGATTGGCCAGCACGGTCAATTCGCCGGACAGCACCGCATGAATGATCAGCTTCTTTCGCTCATGGAGCAGTTCGCCGAAGCTGGCCTGCTGTTGTGCGATACGCCGGTAGAGACTATCCAGTGTGCGCCTGCCGCCGGGGAATACGAACAGGCCGTTGAGCAGATGCGCGGTTTCATAACCGGTGGTGCCGGCCACTGGCCATTCCTCCGGTAACCGTTCATGTTCGGCTAGGATCTTTTCCACCAGCATGTAGCATGGCCGGGTGTTCGCGGAACGCTCTCCACTCGCCGCGGTTATGTTCTGCAGGTCACAGAAATACTTGTGGGGGTCGCTCAGCCCGTCAGGGTGATCGATGCGTAGACCGTTGATCTGCGCCTTACCGACCATCCACCGTATCAGCCGATGGGTGGACTCGAACACTTCGTCGTTTTCCATGCGGATGCCGGCCAGTTCGTTGATATCGAAAAACCGCCGGTAGTTGATCTCATCGGCGGCCACCTGCCAGTACGCCAGACGATAGGCCTGTGCCTCCAGCAGGTCGTGCAGCGCATCGAAACTCTCCGGCCGCGCCGGATCACCATTGATGATGGTGACGTTCTCCTGCAGAACAGCAGTCAACGCAGGGCTGCGCAGGCACAGGCTGGCCAGATCACGCTTGCACCGATCGGCAGCATGGCGGCGTCTCTGGCGCACTCCAGTTGCGTTCCCGGTGCGGCGCGGCAGCTTGCGGCATGCCGACAGGAAGGACCTGAATCCGGCGAGGATGTCGTGCTCATTGGTCAGGCGTTGTTCCAGCACATCGTTGCGGTGCTGGCCTATCCGCGGATACGTTCCCGGGTCAATGGGGAACAAGTGTTCGAAATAGCGCACATGGAAAGTTCCCTGTTCGACAACAAACTCAAGCCTGAGAGTTCCCTGCTCCAGGACACTGCCATAGTCGTCGGCGAGAAACGGCAACAGTACCTTGTTGCGCAGGACCGGATTGACCGGGTGCCAGTCAATATCGAAACATGGCGCGTAGATCGACGCCTCACCGTGCTCCAGGACATCCAGCCACCAGTGGTTGTCATCGCCACCCACGCCCATGTGGTTCGGCACGATGTCGAGAATCAATCCCATACCGTGCTGTTGCAGGCATGCAACAAACGCATCGAATTCCGTCTCCGTGCCCAGTTCTGGATTGAGGCTGTCATGATCCACGATGTCATAGCCATGCGGGCTGCCGGCGCGCGCCTTGAGGATGGGCGAGGCGTAGACGTGACTGATACCGAGCTGGTGCAGATAGGGAATGGTGTGCAGCGCATCAACAAAGGTGAAATCGCGGTTGAACTGCAGCCGGTAGGTCGCTACGGGGATGTCGGGCGGTGTCATGTCTGGCTGTCTATCGAGCGCAGATGCCAGAACACCGACCAGGGCGGCAGCTCACGTGAAGCGGTCGCATCCGGGTGTGTGGTATACAGCAACGGGCACACCGGGTGGTCGATGTCCTGCACCGCATCGTCATCCATGTTGGCCAGCAGGATCAGTTCGGTGTCCCCCGCGAGCTGCCAGCGCACGGCAAGCGCTCCTTTGCCCAGCAGCGCGGACCGACCATGCCCTGTCGGCGTTCCCGACAGACGGGGAACCACCTCACGCTGACGTATTGCCAGCAACGATCGGTGCAGTTCCAGCCAACCCTGCTGCTCCCGCGAATCACCCGTTGGCCAATCGAGCACCGCAGACCGGAATGTCTGCTCCGCACCCGGGTCAGGAATGCGTGCACGCGCAGCCGGATCGCGGAACTGTGGAAAATCGGCAAACTCCGTGCGCCGGCCCTCGACAACTTTTTCGGTCAGTTCCGGGTCGAAATCACAGAAGTATACGAACGGTTGCCGGCAACCCCATTCCTGCCCCATGAACAGCAGTGGCGGCGCAGGCGACAGCAGCAACACCGCCAGCGCCGCGCGGACCGCTTCATCGCTGCACAGCACGTGGATACGCTCGCCGAAGGCGCGGTTGCCCACCTGGTCGTGATTCTGCAGGAAGCCGACAAACGCGGTGGGCGGCAGGTGGCCACTGGGCTCACCGCGCGGCCGGTCATGCCGCCAGCTCGAGCGCTCGCCCTGCCAGGCAAAACCTTCCGCCAGGCATCGACCCAGATGACGCACCGGAGCATCGACGTAATCCAGGTAGTAGCCGCGGGCCTCATTGGTGAGCAGGACATGCAGCGCATGATGCAGATCGTCATTCCACTGCGCTGTGTACAGTGCGGGTTGCGCAGCGGCGTCACGCTGCAGGTAATGCGCGGCATTGTGATCATTCTCCAGCATCAGATGCACATGGCGCTGATCGCCGAAGTGGCTACGGACTGTCTGCGCCAGTTCGCTCGGAAAATCCGGTTGTGAATCATCCACGATCGCGTGCACGGCATCGAGGCGCAGGCCATCAAGATGATATTCCTCCAGCCAGTACAATGCGTTATGTATATAGAACTGACGCACCCAGTAGCTCTGCTCGCCGACGAAATTGATGGCCGCTCCCCACGGCGTGTCGTGCCGTTCACTGTAGAATGCCGGCGCATAGACAGGGAGGTAATTGCCCTCCGGGCCGAAGTGGTTGTACACCACATCCAGGAAGACCATGAGGCCACGTGCGTGCGCGGCGTCAACGAGCGCCTTGAGATCCTCGGGGCGACCGTAGCGGCTGTCCGGCGAGAACAGAAAGGTGCCGTCGTAGCCCCAGTTGCGTGCCCCCGGAAAATCCGCCACCGGCATCAACTCGATCGCGGTGACACCCAGCTCCACGAGGTCATCAAGCCTGGCCTGCACACCCGCGAAATCGCCCGATTCACTGAAACAGCCAACATGCAGCTCATAAAGGACGGCCTCTTCCCAGGGGCGGCCTCGCCACTGTGTGTCGCGCCAGTGCCAGGCTCCCGGGTATATTACTTCACTGGGGCCGTGTACGTCCTGTGGCTGGTAACGTGAGGCGGGATCG
>PWQG01000017.1 GCA_003556835.1 Gammaproteobacteria bacterium | reverse complement strand
CCCTGGCATGACGATCAGGGCGAGATCCACATCAACCGCGCCTTCTGCGTCGAATTCAACAGTGCGCTGGGTCCCTACAAGGGCGGCATGCGTTTCCACCCCTCGGTCTATCTGGGCATCATCAAGTTCCTCGGATTCGAGCAGATTTTCAAGAATGCGCTGACCGGCCTGCCCATTGGCGGCGGCAAGGGTGGCAGCGACTTTGACCCCAAAGGCCGCTCCGACTCAGAGGTCATGCGCTTCTGCCAGAGCCTGATGACCGAACTCTACCGCCACATCGGCGAACACACCGATGTACCGGCCGGTGACATCGGTGTCGGTACACGCGAAATCGGCTATCTGTTCGGCCAATACAAACGCATCACCAATCGCTATGAATCCGGCATACTGACCGGAAAGGGCCTGGAATGGGGCGGTAGCCGGGCCCGCACTGAAGCCACTGGCTATGGCACCGTGATCTTCCTGCAGGAAATGCTCAAGACGCGCGATGACTCGCTGGACGGCAAAAAAATGGTGATTTCCGGCTCCGGAAATGTGGCCATCTATGCCATCGAAAAAGCGCATGAGTTGGGCGCAACGGTCATCGCCTGCTCTGACTCCGGCGGCATGGTGGTCGACGAGAAAGGTCTCGACCTCGACACCATCAAACGCCTCAAGGAGGTCGAACGACGCCGCATCAGCGACTATGTCGAGGTGCACAAACATGCGCATTACACGGCTAATGGCAACATCTGGACCGTACCCTGCGACATCGCCATGCCCTGCGCCACGCAGAACGAACTCAGTGGCAAGGATGCCCAGACCCTGATCGACAACGGCTGCATCGCTGTGGCGGAAGGGGCCAATATGCCGACCACACCGGAGGCAGTGCGGATCTTCCAGGAAGCCCGCACGCTCTATGGCCCGGGCAAGGCGGCCAATGCTGGCGGCGTGGCCACATCCGCCCTGGAAATGCAGCAAAATGCCAGTCGTGATTCCTGGACACTGGAATACACCGAACAGCGCCTGGAAGAAATCATGATCAACATCCACCGACGCTGCCACGACACCGCCGAAGAATATGGCGTACCCGGCAATTATGTCATGGGCGCCAATATCAGCGGCTTTCTGAAGGTGGCCCGCTCCATGGACGCCATGGGCCTGATCTGAGTCCGACATGGAGACGGCAGCCGACGAAGCACAGCGGGTATCCACGGGCCACGTCGGGCTCGATGAGGTACTCGACGGCCTGCGCATTGGCGACAATGTGGTCTGGCGCGTAAGCCGACTGGAAGACTATCAACGTTTCGTCACCCCTTTCATTCGCGCCGCTCAAGAGGCTGACAGGCGCATCATCTACCTGCGTTTTGGCCAGCACCCGCCACTGATCGAAGCCGACGAGACAGTGCAGGTGGTCACCATTGATGCCCAGGACGGTTTCGAGGCCTTCACCAGCGCCATCTGGCATCAGATCGAAGAGCATGGACATGGCGCTTTCTACGTCTGTGATTGCCTGAGTGACCTGCTGCATGCCTGGGCCACCGACCACATGATGGGCAACTTCTTCCGGGTAATCTGTCCCCTGCTCTACCAACTCGATACGGTTGCATGGTTCGCTCTGTACCCGCAGCACCACTCCCGCATCACGCTTGACCGCATCCGGGAAACCACGCAGGTACTGATCGACATCTGCCGTTCCGATGACGAGTGGCAGATCCAACCGGTCAAGGTCTGGCAGCGCCACTCCCCGACCATGTTTCTTCCCCACAGGGAAACCGAGGGCCGCTTTGTCCCGGTGACCGACAGCAGTGATGCCACCCACCTGCAGTGCCGTATGCAACAGGGAGGCACTCAGGATCAACCGTTGCTGGATTATTGGGACCGGCTTTTCATGGAAGCTGCTGCGGCACTGGAGAGCGAGGATGGAGAACGCATGCGTATGGTCCAGGATCAGGTGCTGCAGGTTCTGATCAGTCGGGACCCGCGGATGCTGGAACTTGCCCGGCAGTATCTGGATCTGGAGGAACTGATTGCCATCCGGGGCCGCATGGTCAGCAGCGGCTATATCGGCGGCAAGACAGTGGGCATGCTGCTGGCCCGTCGCATCCTTCTGCTGCAATCGGACGGAATCTGGCAATCGTCACTGGAGCCGCACGATTCCAGCTACCTGGGCTCGGATGCCTATTACGCGTTCCTGGTGCACAATGGCCTGTGGCCTGCAGTCATGCGACAGCGTTCGCCAAAAGGCTATCTGGAAGAAGCCCCGGCCCTGCGCGAAGCCATACTGCAAGGAGAGTTTCCGCCCGAGATCCGGGCCGAGCTGGAACGTCTGCTGGAGTATTATGGACAATATCCGCTGCTGATCCGCTCCAGCAGTCTGCTGGAAGACAGTTTCGGTAATGCCTTTGCGGGCAAGTACGACAGTTTTTTCCTGAACAACCAGGGGTCTCTGGAAGAGCGTATGGCCGCATTGGAGGATGCCATCCGCGGCGTCTATGCCTCGACCATGGGCCGCGATGCCCTGCACTACCGCCAGCAACGTGGCCTCGATCAGCAGGAAGAACCCATGGCCCTGCTGATCCAGCGGGTCAATGGCCGTTTCCACGGCCGGTACTATATGCCCGACGCGGCCGGAGTGGGCGTTTCCCGCAACACTTTCGCCTGGGACCGGGACATGGACCCGGAGGCGGGCATGGTACGGCTGGTCATGGGCATGGGCACCCGGGCAGTGGATCGGATCGAAGACGATCATGCAGCCGTGATAGCCCTGGACCATCCCACCCGACAGCCTTTCCGCAACCGGGATGAAGCCTACAGGTTCTCCCAGCACCGGATCGATGTGCTGGATATCAGTGGAGAGGGACTGACCACCGTAGCCCTGAGTCAACTGTCCGAGAAGGTCGACAGCCTGCCGCTGAGCCATCTGGCAGAACCCGATCAGGAGGCCGGGCGGCGCGCCCGGGAACTCGGACTGCCGACCCCGGTTTGGCGATTGACTTTCCGCCCCCTGGTGCAGAATACCGGATTCATCAGGCAACTACGGGCTATGCTCGATGTGCTGGAAGCCGCCTATGAACATCCGGTGGACATTGAGTTCACCCTGCACCTGGACAGCGAAGGCGTGCCCACATTCAACCTGGTGCAATGCCGTCCCCTGACCACATTGGGCGAAAGCCGCCCCGTGGAGTTACCGGGGCGGACATCCCCACAACAGCTGCTGTTTGCCACACAGGGCCATTTCATGGGGGGTAACATGAACCTGGGGATTGATCGGGTGATCCGGGTCAATGCCCGGGCCTACAGCAAGCTGGGACAACAGGCTCGCCATCAGATCGCCAGGGAGGTCGGCGAGCGGGTACGCCAGAGCCCGGAAGGAGCCCGCATCATGCTGATCGGCCCCGGACGATGGGGCACTGGAAGTCCTGAATTGGGAGTGCCTGTGCGCTTTGCCGATATCGCCGGCATTTCGGTGCTGGTCGAAGTGGCGGAAAAATCCGGCGCCATGGTCCCGGATCTTTCCTATGGATCACATTTTTTCCAGGACCTTGTTGAAACGGGTATCGCCTACTTCGCGCTGTTCCCGGATGATCGGGGCTGCGACTACCACCCTGACAATCTGAGCGCTCAGGCAGACGATACGACAGTCATCCAGGAGTTCCGCCTGGAAGATCATCCGCTGCGACTGATCGCCGATGTGATCAAGCAACAGGCTTTGTGCTACTTCCCGGACGTCTGATCAGTCACAGCTCCTCAGCAACTGCCCTGCAAAATGAACCAACACCGTGCGCCCATCAGCATCGATACCAGGCTGATCCGGATCCACTGGCTCGCCCGGTATGTTCTGATTGACCGTCACATGCATCAGGGCATCACCGCAGGCAAGGTACAGTTCACTTTCATCCGCACTGAGCAGAACAAAATCACCCGGCCCCTCTATCTCCATAGGCGCTTCATCATGCCACAAGGTCAGTGCCGACTCGGCCAGATCCCGCAAGATCGACTCCCCAGGTTCCAGATCGAGATCCTGCATGAGCAGCTCATCGTTTTCGATCTGCTCCCGGCTCCGGATATACCGCAGTGACAGCGTTGTGCGCCCGGACCACTCCGAGGTGCCGCCATTCATCTCCACCACAAACGGTCCGGTGGGCCACTCGAAACTGTAGGGTCCGCCCATATCGTTGTCAGTCGAGAAAAATGCCGACGCTTCTGCATCTTCCCGTCCGAAACGATCTGCCATTTCCTGCATCAGTTCCGGCGTGACCGCCCGCGGAGACTGATCCACGTACTCCGACAGGCAGCTACAAGTGTCATCACTTTGCACCGGAACAGCCAGGGCAAGCAATACTGCCGCACCTCCGGTGGCTCTCGCGATGCTTCTCAACACACTGCGGCGTCTCCCTGACCCTTTACGGCGCGCGGCTGTTGAATACATCACACTCTCCAATCACCAGTCCATTTGATACCAGATTCACGGGCAAGTGTATCGAAGGGAGAAATATGCCACAATCGACCCAAGTCACAAATAACAATGAGCATCAGGGAGGGACGTACGCCATGACAGCGCCCACTCGCCCATGGTTCTGGCTGGCTGTCTATCTGGTACTGGTCAGTACACCGCTGGTCGTACTGATTCTGGCCCCGGTGCCGGCCAAAGGCGGCTTCTGGTGGGAAGCCGGTATTGCCCTGGGCTTTGCCGGCCTGATCATGATGTCACTGCAATTCGCCCTGACCGGGCGCCTTCGCTTTGCCACCGCCCCTTTCGGCATCGATGTCATCTATTATTTCCACCGCTTCCTGGCCTACGCCCTGCTATTGATCGTACTGGCACACCCGGTGTTTCTGCTGCTCGACAATCCCGGCCTGCTTGACGACCTGCATCCGGACCGGATCAGCTGGCCCATCTTCAGTGGCGTTGCCTCGCTTGGCTTTCTGTTGTTACTGGTGATCAGCTCGGCCTTTCGCAAAACCATCCGCCTGCCCTACAACCGTTGGCTGCGAATCCACCTGGTACTTGCATTGGCTGCCGTGGCCAGTGGCTTCGCCCATATGTGGGCCATCGGCTACTACAGCGCCACGCCGTCCCTGCAATGGCTATGGGGCCTGATCGCCCTTTCGGTGCTTGCCGCAACCGTGCATGTGCGCCTGGTCCGCCCCTGGCTCATGACCCGTAAACCGTGGAAGATCCGGGAGCTGACGCCGGAGCAGGGCGAGTCCTGGACCGTCGATCTGACGCCAGAAGGCCATGCGGGACTGGATTTCCAGCCGGGACAGTTTGCCTGGATCACTGTCGACGCATCACCCTTTGCCATGCGCGAACACCCCTTCTCCCTGTCTTCAGCGCCACGGGCGGACGGCAGCGTGGAATTTACCATCAAGGAACTGGGCGATTTTACAAATCGCATCGGACAGTTCCCGGTCGGCACCACAGTGTATGTGGATGGCCCTTATGGTGTGTTCAGCATGGATCGTCACCCGCAGGCGCCAGGCTATGTTTTCATTGCCGGTGGCATCGGCGTGGCGCCGGTACTGGGCATGATCCGGGCCTTGGCCGAGCGCGGGGATCAACGCCCGCATCTGCTGTTCGGGGCGCACAGCCAATGGGACCGCGTGCCAAGGCGCGATGAACTCTCCGCCCTTGCCAGCCGCCTGAACCTGACCAGCGTACCGGTATTGGAAGATCCCCCGCCCGGCTGGACCGGGGAACAGGGCTGGATGACCCGGGAGATGCTCGAACGCCACTTGCCGGAGAACTACCGGGAAATGCAGTATTTCATCTGTGGTCCACAGGCCATGACCAAGGCCGTCGAGGGCTTCCTGCACGAACTGGGGGTACCCATGCGCAGAATCCACACCGAGCTGTTCGACATGGCCTGAAGGAGAAACATCATGCGCGAACGACTGGCAAAATTGATCGCCCTGGGCACGGCAGGCCTCATTGTCGGCCTGGTACTGCTGTTTGGCTGGCATCAACAGTTTCGAGTACAACAGGCGGCCCAGCAGGTCGACCCGGCGGCCTGGGCCGATCTTTTCCCCCTGCACTACGAATCCTATATGCGCAGCGTGGAACTCACTGGCGAACCAGAGGACAAACTGGAAGCCAATCCTTTCCGTCGACTGGCCTGGGCAGGTAACGCATTTTCCCTGGAGTACAACAGCGCCAGACCGCATTATTTCTCCCAGATCGACCAGCAGAACAGCCGACGCGTCAATGAACGTGAGCAGCCAGCCGGTTGCGTGAATTGCCATGCAGCCGAGACACCGGACCTGATTGCCGAGTATGGCTGGGAAGGCCTGCATGGCATGCAATACAACGATCTGCGTGATCAACTGCACGTCGGGAGCAGTTGCCGCGACTGCCATGACCCTGCCGACATGTCCCTGCGCATCACCCGCCCGGCATTCATCGAGGCCATGGCCTATCTCGATATCGATGTGAACCGGGCGAGTCGTCGGGAAATGCGCAGTTACGTCTGCGCCCAGTGCCATGTGGAATATTACTTTGAACCGGACAACAACGAATTGCGCATGCCCTGGACCGAAGGCCTGCGCCTGGACGACATGGAAGCTCATTTCGATGCCATCGGCTTCAGCGACTGGCAGCATGCCGAGACCGGGGCCGACATGATCAAAATCCAGCATCCCGAGTTCGAACTGCACAGCCAGGGCGTACATGCAGAGGAGGGCATCTCCTGCGCCGACTGCCACATGCCACCGGTACAGGTCGGCGGCATGCAGATCAGTGAACACTGGATGCGCAGCCCCATGGACCAGATGGAGACCGCCTGCATGAACTGTCATCGCGGCGACGCCGACCGCCTCGCTGCCAGAACCGGCCGGGTCCAGCAGAACACCCTCAGGCAACTCGCCAATGTAGAAGACGCCCTGACTGACTTGATCCAGGCCATCGTGGCCGCCCGCGAAAATGGCGCAAGCGACGCTGAACTGACCGAGGCGCGCCAGGCTCACCGCAGCGCACAAATGCGCTGGGACTTCATTGACGCCGAGAACTCGACCGGGTTCCATGCATCACAGGAAGCCAGACGCTTGCTGAGTGACGCCCTCCAGATCGCACGCGAAGGTGAACAGTCAATCAACCAGGAAACCTCTGATTAATTCCATGACTGCTCTGCGGGAATCTGGCGGTGCGCCAGAAACCGTTGTTTATCGGAGAACCCACAAACCATGTGCGGACGATTCAACGTAACGGACAGCCCGGAAGTGCAGAAACTGCTGCAGCAACTGCGCGTCGACCCGGCGCCCATGCGTTACTCCGGTGACGTTGCGCCCGGCGCGGTGATTTCGGTGGTACGCGAATCTGGTGGTGGGCGGCGCGTTTCCGACGCCATCTGGTGGCTGATGCTGGACCGGAAGACATTGAAGCCCGACTATCGCTACGCCAGTTTCAACTCGCGTTCCGACAAACTGGACTCGAAGCGTTCATTGGCCTACCGACCTTATCGGGAGTCGCGCTGCATCATCCCTGCCTCGGCGTTCATTGAAGGCCTGGGCGATCGCAAGACCTATCACAAAATCGAATTGCCCGGCCAGGCCATCGCCTTTGGTGGACTGTGCAAGGAATACATCCAGCCGGAAACGGGAGAATCGACCCTGGCTGCCAGCATCATCACCCTGCCACCCTTGCCGGAGTGGGAGAACATTCATCCAAAATCCACGCCACTGATGCTGCCCGCCGAAGACTCTGCAATACTTGACCGTTGGCTGGATCCGGAGTTTCACGATACGGAGGCCTTCCGCCAACTGCTTGAGCCGGTCCTGCGCTCGGACCAACTCGTCACTCCCATCGGCAAACCATCCCGCTGGAACGAAACTGGCGACAGCTTCCTGATACGGACAAATAATGGGTAAAGGAACCGGGGCTGTCTGCCGTGCTGGAGAAACCGTTCCGGCGGGCCACCATACTGGAACTGTTGTAGGAATAATCTGGAAGGTGGTGCCAGACAGCCAAGGAATCATCCATGGCCGCCCGGCACCGCATCAAACAGTCTCTCAGTAAGGCAATGCCATGGCGGTCAGCGTACCGCCGGTCTGCAGCATCACATACTGACGTCCGTTGTGGACATAGGACATCATGCCATAGCGACTGATTTCGGGCACTTCAACACGCCCCACCGTGTCGCCACTCTGCTTGTCCACGGCAAACAGGATGGGTGTGCCATCCGTTGCGGTGTTGGCATACATCAACAGGTCGGGTGTCACCATCATCGGGGCCACCGAACCGGAGCCGGTGTTTCCAACATCGATGCCTTCCAGTGCGGGATGGTTCTCGATGTACTCGGGTGTCTCACCCACTGGAATCCACCACATGGTATCCCCGGTGTTCAAATCGATGG
>PWQG01000160.1 GCA_003556835.1 Gammaproteobacteria bacterium | reverse complement strand
GCACTTTGAGCGCCTGACCCGGCACGGACTGCAAACCCTGCCGCCACGAGCCGACCTGGTGCTGAAGCTGGACCACAGGCAGCAGATTCACGAGTGCCGGCCCGCACTGGATACACTCTGCGCCGCGCCAGCCACGCCAAGGAGGAATGATGCCGGCTAGCCCCGCACTGCTGATCGTCACCGACCTGGACGGCACCCTGCTCGACCACGAGACCTACAGCGTGGAAGCAGCCCGCCCCGCCCTGGACAGGCTTCGTGAACTGCGGATCCCGGTCATCTTCAATACCAGCAAGACAGCTATCGAATCACAATTGCTCGGGGAATCACTCGGGCTTTCCGACCCCTTCATCATCGAGAACGGCTCTGCCATTTTTTTCCCCAAGCGCCGCTTCCCTGTCGCCCCCGCCAACTGCCATTCGGCGCAGTCTTGCTGGCTGCTGGAATTGGGCAGTCATCATGAAACCATCAGCGAACGACTTGATTCCCTGGCGACACAGTTCGGTTTTCACGCCCTCAGCCGGATGGACGTAAAGACCGTAATGGAAAGAACCGGCCTGAGCATGACGGCCGCGCAGCGTGCGCAGAAACGCGAATACAGCGAAGCCATCGTCTGGGAAGACAGCGAAGAAGCGTTCGAGCAGTTCCGACAAGCACTGGCCGGGCATGGCCTGCATCTGCTGCGCGGGGGGCGTTTCTGGCATGTCCTGGGTGATACCGACAAGGGTCGTGCCCAGCAGGCCTTGCGCGATATGGTTCCGGCATTTGCTGACTGCCGGATTGCAGCCCTGGGCGACAGCCAGAACGACGTGGCTATGCTGGAAAACGCGGATATCGCGGCCATCATCCGCTCACCAGCCCACCCCGCCCCGGGCGTTCACAGCCAACACCCACCCTTATACAGTCAGGCATACGGCCCCGCAGGCTGGGCGGAATGTGTCGACCGCATCCTGCAGGAATTCACCATACCCCGGAGAGGAAATCATCATGGGTGACTTTCATCAGAACGGCATCATAACCACCCTGCACAATCTCAACCAGCGTCCGCTGGCGGAACTCGAATACGAGTTGCAGGTATTCTCCAGACAACGTCCCATGACGCTGATCCTACCCTCGCTGTTCTCGGAACTCGAAGGTGCGGCACTACCGGACATCGTGTCGAAGCTGAAGGATGTGCCTTATCTGGACCAGATCATCATTGGTCTGGATCGCGCCGATGAATCCCAGTACCGGCAGGCCCGCGACTTCTTCTCGGCATTGCCCCAGCATCACCGCATCCTGTGGAATGACGGTCCCCGGCTGAAGGAGATCGACGCAAAATTGCAGGCGCTCGGCCTGGCTCCGCCCGAACCCGGCAAGGGCCGCAATGTCTGGTATTGCCTCGGCTACTGCCTGTCCTCGCGACGCAGCCAGGCGATTGCCCTGCACGACTGTGACATCCTGACCTATGATCGCTCCCTGCTGGCCCGGCTGATCTACCCGGTGGCCAATCCCGGCTTCAACTACCAGTTCTGCAAGGGTTACTATGCCCGGGTGGCCGACGGCAAGATCAATGGTCGCGTTTCCCGGCTGCTGGTCACCCCACTGCTGCGCGCACTGAAAAAAGTCATCGAACCGATGGACTACCTGGACTTCCTGGACAGTTTCCGTTATCCGCTGGCAGGTGAGTTCTCCTTCCGTACGGATGTGGTCAATGACCTGCGCATCCCCAGCGACTGGGGGCTGGAGATCGGCATCCTCTCGGAGATGTACCGCAACTACTCCACCAACCGGCTGTGCCAGGTGGACATCGCGGACGTCTACGATCACAAGCACCAGGACCTGTCCGCCGACAACGACCAGGGCGGCCTGTCGAAAATGTCCATCGACATCGCCAAGGCCATATTCCGCAAACTGGCCACCAATGGCGTGGTTCTTTCCAGCGAAACCTTCCGTACCCTGAAGGCGAGTTATTTCCGCATCGCCCTGGATTTCATTGAAACCTACCGCAATGATGCCCTGATCAATGGACTCAGCCTGGACGTGCACAAGGAAGAGCAGGCGGTGGAGTTGTTTGCAGCCAATATCAAGAAGGCCGGGGATTATTTCCTCGACAACCCCATGGAAACCCCGTTCATTCCCAGCTGGAACCGCGTGCGCAGCGCCATGCCTGATGTGCTCGAGCAGATCCACGCTGCCGTGGAAGCGGACACTGAAAGCTTTGCGGCCGACTGAGGAATCGAGATGAGGGATGTCAGGAGTCGTCTGCAGCACCACCTGGAGGTGCTGTACCCGGAACATGACCCGGAATCACTCTGCACGGAACTGCTGGGCATCATGCGCCTCCGGCAGGTCGAAGACGCACCGGTTCCACCCCCAGCAAGCACATGGGACGCCTCCAACATCTTCATCATCACCTATGCCAACAGCTTTCTGGCAGACAGCGACACACCACCGCTCGCCACTCTGCATGATTTCCTGCACCGCTTCCTGCATCCCTGCATCAGCGGCGTACACATCCTGCCCTTTTTCCCCTGGAGTTCCGATGACGGTTTTGCTGTGATGGATTACGACCAGGTCAATCCCGAACTTGGAGACTGGTCGCACATCGAAGCCATCGCGGCAGACTTCGACCTGATGGCCGACCTGGTCATCAACCACTGCTCCAGCCAGCACCCCTGGTTCCAGAACTTCCAGCAAGGCGAAAAAAGGGGACAGAACTATTTTTTCACGGCTTCACCGGAAGACGACCTTTCCGCGGTCATACGTCCTCGTACCAGCGAACTGCTCAAGACGGTGGAAACCCCGGATGGAACCCGCCATGTCTGGTGCACTTTCGGCCCCGATCAGGTGGATCTGGACTTCCGCAATCCGGAGGTGTTGCTGGAGTTCATCCACATCATCCGGCACTACCTTGATCGGGGTATACGGGTATTCCGCCTGGATGCCGTCGCGTTCATCTGGAAGGAAGTCGGCAGTAACTGCCTGAACCTGCCACAGGCACACGAGATTGTCCGCCTGCTCCGCGCCCTGATCGAGCAGGCCGATCCGCAAGCGATCATCATCACGGAAACCAACATCCCCAAGCGGGAAAACCTCAGTTATTTCGGCAACTCCAATGAAGCCCACAGCATCTACAACTTCTCCCTGCCACCGCTGCTGCTGCACACCCTGCTGTCCGCCAACTGTCATCACCTGAAGAACTGGCTGATGAGCATGCCTCCGGCCCAGACCGGCACCTTCTATTTCAATTTCATCGCCTCGCATGACGGCATCGGCCTGCGTCCCGCCGAAGGCCTGCTGGACGATGGCGAGATTGAAACCCTGATCCGCACCACCGAACAGTTCGGTGGACGCATATCCTGGCGGGCCAGTTCGGGGCTTGAACGCCGCCCCTACGAAATCAATATAAGCCTCTGGGATGCCCTGCAGGGGACCAGCGCAGGCAAAGACGAATGGCAGCTGGAACGCTTCCTGTGCGCCCACACGATCCTGCTCGCACTGGAAGGCATCCCCGCCTTCTACATCCACAGCCTGCTTGCCACCGGCAATGACCATCAACGCGTTCTCGCCAGTGGACACAATCGCCACATAAACCGCCACCATTGGTCCTACAACGAACTGCTGGGGGAGCTGGACGATTCCAGGAGCCATCACCACCAGGCCTTCAACCACCTGCTGGACCGGATTGCCATCCGCAAGCGACAGGCCGCATTCCACCCCAATGCCACACAATTCACCCTGCACCTGGGTGATCAGGTCTTTGCCTTCTGGCGCCAGAGCCTGCATCGCGAGCAGAGCATATTCGCGCTGCATAATATTTCCTCTCAGCCACAAAACATTTTTTTGTCGGACATCAATCTGGTGGACACGGACGAATGGTTCGAGCTCCTGAGCGGTCAGACGCTGGACATCACGCAAGACAGCCTCACACTCGAACCCTACCAGTGTGCCTGGATCAGTAACCAGGGGCCCTAATGGGTCATGCGGATAATACGGTAACGTTCAGCCGCATGGCCCACTGGAAAACCAGCCTGAACGACCGCTCGATCCTTATTCAAACTCGTTTCCAAATGCTGTACGCTGCGGGGTTATGTGAAGCAAACGGAGGAGCGTACATGCACAAGAAAAAACGACTCAATCAGGCAATCATCGCAGCACTCGCCACTTCATTTGGTGTCTCTGCCTATGCCCAGATCGATGAAGTGCTGGTCACCGCCACCAAACGCGAAGCATCCGCACAGGATGTACCGGTCGCCGTGCAGGCACTGGATGAAACAAGTATCAGTGATCTCAATATCGGCAATTTCGACGACTATGTGCGTCACCTGCCCAATGTCAGTTTCGGTGGTCGCGGCCCCGGTCAATCCACGGTCTATATCCGCGGCATGGCCGTCGAACCCATCACCGTACTGCTCTCCGGCGCCCAGGGCAGTGTCCCCAACGTGGCATTGTATGTAGACGAGCAACCCGTGACAGCACCCGGCCGCAACCTGGACATCTACGCCGCCGACATGCAGCGCATAGAGGTGCTACCTGGCCCCCAGGGCACCATTTTCGGCGCCAGCTCACAGGCAGGCACCGTGCGCATGATCACCAACAAACCTCAGTTCGACGGCTTTTCGGCCAGCGTGGAAGCCTCCACGGCCGACACGCGCAGCGGAGCCATGAGCAATGGTGTCGAAGGCCACGTCAATATTGCGGTGAACGACCAGTTGGCCCTTCGCGGTGCCTTCTACAATATCCGCCGCGGCGGTTACATCGACAATAGTTACGGCACATTCACGACCGATCCGTCCATCAACCCGGACTCGAACGCAACGCCCGATGCTGTAAGTTACCAGGAAGGCGATAATCTCCCGCTGGTGGAAGAGAACTTTAATGGCAGCTATTATCAGGGCGTGCGCCTGAGCGGCACCTACCTGATCAATCCGGACTGGGACATCACCGTTCAGCACACCCAGCAGGAACTGGGCGCAGACGGTGTGTTCGACTATGACCCCGAAGTCGGTGACCTGGAAGCCAACCGTTTTTTCCCCGACGAGATGACGGATGAGTTCGGCCTGACAACATGGACCCTCAATGGCCGTCTCGGCATGCTGGAGACCGTCTACACAGGTGGCTACCTGGACCGGGAGGTCAATCAGTCCGTGGATTACACCGGCTACAACAACTCCGGTGCCTTCATCAGTTATTACACCTGCACCTACGATAACCCGAATTACATCGTCAACTACGGCATCGACCCACAGTATGTCACGCCGGGTGGTCGCGAATGCCTGACACCGACCAAAGGCGCGCAGATCTTCCAGGAGCATGAGCGGATCACACACGAAGGCCGCATCAGCACCCCGCAGGACCGTCGCTGGCGCGCCACGGCCGGGATCTTCTACGATGATTTCGAGCTGCGTACCGAGGATGACTTCCTGTACCTGGCCGTGAAGGATCTCGGCTTTGCCCCCAACACGCCGATTCCGGGTGCAGTGGCCAATAACCCCGAGACCCGTGCCCCTGGCGTGGCCTTTTTCAATGATGTGGTGCGCACGGAAGAGCAACTGGCCGCATTCGGCGAAGTCAGTTACGACGTTGTGCCCGACCTGTTTGAAGTGACCCTGGGTCTGCGTCATTATCACCTGGAGCAGGAATTCCAGGGACAATCCAGCTTTGCCAGTGGCATTTTTGCCGGCTCCGTGGATCAGGGGGCCGGTCGCAACTATGACAATGCCGGCAGTGTCAATGCGCCCGGTTTCGACCCGGATGCCGAACCGGCCCCCGGGGCAGTCGATCCCGATGTGCCCGGTCACAGCACCGACGCGCTGCGCCTGAACGGCTGGATTCCCAAGCTCACCCTGAACTACACACCCAATGAGGATGTGTTGTTGTATGCCACCTATTCAGAAGGCTTCCGACCCGGCGGTTTCAACCGTGGTGGCGGTGTCCACTCACTGAACCTGGACTTCCCCACGGTAGAAACCACCTATGACACCGATGATGTGCAGAACTACGAGTTCGGCTGGAAAACACGATGGATGGACAATCGCCTGCAATTCAACGGCAATGTCTATTTTGTCGATTGGACCGACATGCAGGTTTCACGCTTCGATCCCGAGAATGTATCCATCCTGACTTTCATCGAAAACTCCGCCGATTCGGAAATCCGCGGTATTGAGGGCGACCTGGCCTGGGCAGCCACCCAGAACCTGACCCTGAACGCGGCTTTCTCGTATAACGATACGGAACTGACCGATGTTTCCGCGCAGATCGTGGAACTGCCCGATGAAGGCGCGCGCCTGCCGCTGACGCCCAACTTCCAGGGTACGGCCCGGGCCCGATATGACTGGTTCGCCGACGGATACCAACTGTTCGTGCAAGGCGCCATGCAATACGCCGGATCAAGCTACAGCTCCCTGATCGTGCAAGAGCGGGAAAAACAGGAATCGTACACGACGGCCGACCTGTCAGCGGGGATTTCACGTGACATGTGGAGTGTGCGCGCCTTTGTCGAGAACGTGACCGACAAACGCGCCGAGTTGTTCATCAACTCCCAGGACAACATCCGCCGTATCGGTACCAACCGACCCCGCACCATCGGCGTACGCTTGGCCGTCAACTTCTGATGAACGGACAACCGGCAACGGACGCCATCCGCAAAGCCAAGGCGCTGCTGCAGGGCGGAAACCCTGCGGCAGCGGCCGAAGTCGCTGCTTCGGTCACAGAGGCGGATGCGGACTACGGCGAAGCACTGTACATCCTGGCTGTCTGTCAGCGGTACCTGGGACAACTGGATACTGCAGTCGCAACTCTTGAACGCCTGAAAGCCCTGCGTTCCGGCTATGGCCGAGCCTTCCAGGAGGAAGGGCATCTACGCAAGCGCCAGGGGGACACCGCTGGCGCCCTGCACGCCTATGAAGAGGCGGTACTCCACAACCCGGCACTGGCTGCCAGTTGGGCAGCACTGGCCGGGCTGTATACACAAGCCGGGCGTGACGATGCTGCCGCCCGGGCTCATGCGCAGGCCCAGCGCCTTGGCGCTCTGCCGAAGGAGTTGGTATCGGTGGCCAGCTTCATGCACGAAGGTCGGCTGTACAAAGCCGAGCGCCTCTGCCGCGCCTTCCTTCAGCAGCAACCCAAGAACACCGAGGCCATGCGCCTGCTCGCCAACCTGGGCGTGCGACTTCATGTCCTGGACGATGCCGAGTTTCTTCTGGAAAGTGCGCTGGAATTCGATCCCGACTTTCTGCTCGCCCGCATTGATTATGTGGATGTGCTGCAACGCCGGCAGAAGTATGCACAAGCCCTGGAACAGGCGGGTCAGGTTCGCGACATTGATCCGGACAACCCTGCATTCCAGTCCCTCTACGCCAATCAATGTGTCGCCACGGGTCAATACGACGAAGCCCTGGACATCTATGACAGGGTGATCGCCCGGATGCCAGACAATCCACAGATCCACCTTGCCAGGGGCCATGCCCTCAAGACACTGGGGCGGCAGGACGAAGCCATTGCCGCCTACCAGACTGCAGCCCGTCACCGGCCCCAGTTCGGTGACGCCTGGTGGAGTCTGGCCAACCTCAAGACCTATCGCTTCACGGATGCTGAAATGTCCCGGATGCAGGAGATCGAACAGGACCCCTCCGTCAGCCTGGTGGATCGCTACCACCTGTGTTTTGCCCTTGGCAAGGCACTGGAAGACCGGGAGGATTATGAACGATCCTTCGCTTATTATGATCGCGGCAATACCATGAAGCGCGAGGAAACGCGCTACAGTGCGGATCGCACAACAGCGGAATTCACCCGCCAACGCCAATACTGCAACGCAGAATTGTTCGACAGGCACCGTGGTGCGGGTTGCCCGAGCCCCGACCCCATCTTCATTGTGGGGCTGCCACGCTCCGGCTCGACCCTGCTAGAGCAGATTCTGGCCTCACATTCCCAGGTGGATGGCACACTGGAGCTGCCCAACATCCTTGCCCTGGCGCACCGACTCAGAGGGCGCTTGCGCGCCGATGAGGTACCCCAGTATCCAGCCAAGCTGCATGAACTGTCCCCGAAGCAACTGCAACAATTTGGCCAGCAGTACCTGGACGACACCGCCATCTACCGTGAGGATGCGCCTTTCTTCACGGACAAAATGCCCAATAATTTCCGCCATATCGGCCTGATCAAGCTGATCCTGCCCAATGCCAGGATCATTGATGCCCGGCGTCACCCCATGGCCTGCTGCTTCAGCGGCTTCAAACAGCTTTTTGCGGAAGGGCAGGAGTTCACCTATGGCCTGGAGCAGGTGGGCCGGTATTATCATGACTACGTCGAGCTGATGGATCATTGGGATCGGGTACTGCCCGGCGAAATACTCCGG
>PWQG01000312.1 GCA_003556835.1 Gammaproteobacteria bacterium | reverse complement strand
GGGGTTCAGCGCCACGGCAGCGCGTTTCAGACGATCATGGAGGATGACCTCTCGCTTGTCCCGGCGGTTGGAGCCATCGTTGAGGTCGGCTGGGTCGGCGGTGTTGCAATCCAGCGCATCGTAGCCGTACAGATGCTGCAGGCGCTGGACGATGCCCTGTTCGATCTGGTCTTCGGTAATGATTGCGGGCATGCCGATCAGTCCCCCCAGAGTTTTTTCAGCGGTGCGGCCAGGATGTTGCGCTCGCGGTCGATGGGCAGCACGGCGTCGCCATCGTAGAGCACCAGCCCGCCCTGAAAGCGGCGACCGGCAATCTGGGCTATCCGTTGCAGGCCCCGGCCATCGCCTGCGTTCACGCTTGCCGCTGCCTTCACCTCCACGCCCCACAGCTTGCTGCCGACCTCGATGACCAGATCGACCTCGACCTGATCCTTGTCCCGATAGTGCCAGAAGCGCGGCTCGATGTCAGTCCAGCCGCCCATGGCGATGAACTGCTGGACGACGAAGGATTCCAGCAAATGGCCAAAACGCTTGCGCTCCGGGTTCCATTGTTCCGGGCGCAGGTCGGCCAGCGCGGCGGCCAGGCCGCTGTCGCACAGGTGAATTTTTGGGGACTTCACCAGCCGCTTGGCGCGGTTCGAGTGCCATGCCGGTAGCCGCCGGACCAGGAACAGGCGTTCCAGTATCTCAAGGTAGCGTTCCACGGTCTTGCGCACGTGGCCGAGCGCGTTGGCGGTTGCCGAGACATTCAGCAGCGAGGCGGTTTGATGGGCCAGGTACTCGAGCAACTGCGCCACGTCAGCCCCATCCTTGACCTCGGCGACATCGTGAATGTCGCGCTCGATGATGGATTGCAGGTACTGCCGCTGCCAGCGCCGGGCGCGCTGCGGTCGGCGAAAGCAGGCCTCAGGGTAGCCGCCGGCTACCAGGCGTTGAGCCAGACTCGGCCCGTCATGCTCGTTTTCGCCCGGCAATTCCGGCCCCAGCGCGCCGTCCAACCAACGTTGAAGGAAATCACCGGCCGCGCCTTCCTTTTCAGCCTCGGTGAGCGGCTGCAGGTACAGGCATTCCATGCGTCCGGCCAGGGAGTCGGCGAGTCGTGGCAGTTGCAGCAGGTTGGCGGATCCGGTCAGCAGAAAGCGCCCGGCTTGCCGTTCGCGATCGACGCTGCGCTTGATGGCCAGGGTCAGTTCCGGCACGCGCTGGATCTCGTCGATGGTGACCGGGTTCGGCAGCCCTTCAAGAAAACCCTCCGGATCCTGCCGGGCAAGCTCCAGGTAGTTGCGATCATCCAGCGTGACGTAGGCGCGCCCGGGCTGGCTCTGGCGCGCCAGGGTCGATTTTCCGCACTGGCGCGGGCCCAGCAGACACACCACCGGCGTGTCAGCCAGCGCCTGGTTCAGCGCCGGCGTCATGTGCCGGTAGAGATAGCGGCCGTCCGATTGCGCACTCATTGCCCGTCCATTTGCATCCTGAGCCAGCGTCCATTTGCATCCTCAATCGCCGTCCAATTGTATCCTTAGGCCAGCTCGACCGCCAGTCCGGACTACGAAAGGGCGGGAGCAGGCAGATTGACACTCAAGCGGCGTCCTCCATGCTGGGCGGGAAGTGGATGTCCAGGTCTTCGACCGAAAGCTTGCCGGAGATCAGGCGGGGGAGGAGGAGATCGCGGGTTCTAGCAGCCTTCTGGTTAGCATTGAGAAGAGTGGTGATCAACGAGAAAATTTCTTCAAATCTCGACTGATACTCTTCAAGCAATTCGGGAGTAGGGGTTTTGAGCTCCAGCTTTTCGAGAAATGCCCAATCCGCTCTTGGCATTTTCGTTCCTTTTGCAGCGATTGTTGCCAACTCGATAAAGGTCTCGCTGAAAACCGTGAAAAGGACAAACCCCTCATAAATCCGGTCGCGAGGCCTCAGCACAATTGTGTCTGAGGAGCAAGCGCCTGAGAAATGCGCTAAGGCAACCTTGTGTAGATACGGGCGAATCTTGCTAAAGAGAATGTCCCGCTCTTTGAAACGGAGTTTGTTGCTATCAATGCTATCCGCAGTCGTCCATTCTTTAAACGTGATTGATCTGCGCGGGATATGTTCAAGGCCAACGTAGATTTCATCGTCTGCCAAGTCCTTCTTCCTGATACCCGTACGAATCTCCTCACACAACGAGTTGACCGGCCTTACCTCCCACCCCTCCGGAACACCTTTGACGAACCGGGCATCCCGGTAGCCCGGAAAGCGCATGCGCACAAACCATTCCCGGTATATTTCCTCGGCCATTTTTTCGAGCAGGGCGATGCGCCGCTTGTTGGTCTCGATCAGGTCGTCGTAGGCCGTCAGGACCGCGCCGATCTTGTCCTGAGATCGTCGACATGGGTAGTAGACCGGAACCCGATTCAGGATATCGGTATTCAGGTTTGGCATCGTGGCGCCAATTGCTTGACCTTGAATCCAGCCGATAATCTCTGGCATTTGCAGGTAGCGGTGCAGGTAATCGGCGCTTACCTCGGAGTTACCCAAGCGAACTCGCAGGCATCCAGTACCACAAAGCCAGCCGGACTGCGCATCACGTATTAGAGCTTGTCTGCCGATATCACCTCTGCGGCCATAGACGATGTCACCGCTTTGGAGTTTGTGACGAGCTAGTCTATCAACATGTGAGCTCGCGACGCGAGCAATCCGGCGCTCGTCGAGTTTGCCGCCTACGATATCTGCTGGCATCACCACAGGTGTGCCCTCGTCCGAGTAATCGGATTGATGTAGCTGGGAGCCAAAAGGGCCGGTTTGTACTTTGCCGGATCCTATCAAGCAAAGCTCGCCGATTGTCCTCTTCGACCATTTCGACTTCATTCTTGAATCATTGCCTTGACATTTTGACCAATGGTCTTTTCAAATCTTTTTGCGGTCGCACTTAGAGCGGAAAGATCATCTGCCATTCCAGCTAACTCAGCGATGAACTCCTCCTCCGTCTTTCCATCTTCCTCAATCACCACGCCAACATAGCGACCCGGATTGAGCGAATAATCCTGCTCCTTGATTTCGTCAAGATCGGCCAGTTTGCACAAGCCGGTCACGTCTACGTATTTTGCCTCGGGGAATCGTTCCTGTAGCCAGTGGATTTGGTTGAAGTAGGCCTCGGCGTTTCTAACTTCTCGGTGCAGTTCCTCGAGAGCGGTCTTGAGCTGCTTGGTGGCGCGGTCGGCGGTCTGGCGCTTACCCGCTTTCCTGGCCTTTTCCGCGAGGGCCTTTTCGTGTCGACGCACGGCCTTGTCAATGGCCTTCAGGTTGTCGTGCAGAGCAGTAAAGAAAGGGTCGAAAGTGGCGCGTAGTTTGTGCTGGGCGGTGTTCCTGCCCGCCACCGTCGCTTTGCTGCCGTTCGTTTTCTGGTAGGCAGCGTACGCTTTCTCCAGCGGGCCGAGGTGGTCCCAGGTTTTTACCAGGCTCGCGACGGCATCCTTACCCGCTTTGTCATCGAGCACTTCGAGAATTTTCCTGGAGACGGGCGCCACCTGGGTCTTGTTCTCTGAAAGGCGCTCCATGCCGGAAGCGAAGTAGTGGTCGATCAGGTCCAGGAACTCTTCGCTGCGGCCCTTGTGCAGCCGGCTGATGATCGCGATGTTCTGGATCTGCTCATCGGAAAACTCGCGGTGGGCGCGGTCGATCGGGGTAAAGATATTGCGGGCGTCGATAAACAGGACGCGCTCGTCGGTCTTGCCCTTGTCGAAAAACCACAGGGTGGCCGGCAGGGTGACGGTGTAGAACATGTTCGACGGCAGGGTTAGCATGCCGTAGATCAGGTTGTTCTCGATCAGCGTTTTGCGGATTTCAGCTTCGGAATGGCGCGCATCGGAGGCCGAGTTGGCCATGACCAGCGCCGCCCGGCCGCCGGGGCTATGCTCGCCGGGTTCCTTGAGCGAGGTGGCAAACAGGTTGATCCACAGGTAGTTGGCATTGGGCACGGTTTCCTTGCCCTGCTCGGACTTCTTGGCCTTGGTTTTCTTGCGTGGAATGCCGTAGGTGTTGAAGCGCGGATCGATTTCCACGCCCGACAGCGAGACTTCGTCGACGTTGAAGGGCGGATTGGCCAGCACGTAGTCGAACTTGCCGAGCGAGCCGAAATGGTCGTCGTAGTAGCTGATCCCTTGCTGAATCTCGCCGCGCAGACCGTTAACCGCCAGGTTCATCCGCGCCAGCTTGACCGTCTCGCTCTGCTTTTCCTGGCCGTAGACGAACACGCTGGTGTCCACGCCCTTCGCTTCCATCTCTTTGCGGTGACTTTCGATGAAGTCGGCCGACTGCACGAACATGCCGCCGGAACCGCAGGCCGGATCAAACACCGTGCCGCCATGCGGCTCGATGATCTCGACCATCAACCGAACCACCGAGCGCGGGGTAAAGAATTCCCCGCCACCCTGGCCCTCGGCCATGGCGAACTTGCCCAGAAAGTATTCGTAGATCTGTCCAAAGACATCGCCATTGGCGTCATCCGGAATGTTGTCGAACTGGCGCAGCAGCTCGAACGGCAGCTGCTGGCTGACCGAGGTGCGGGTCAGACGATAGTACTCATCTTTCGGCAGACTTCCGGCCAGCTCCGGCTTGTACTGCTCGATCGCCTCCATTGCCGACTCGATCGCCTTGGCAATGTCCTGATCCTCGGAAAGTTTGAGCAGATAGCCGTAGCGGGCATGATCGGGCAGGTAGAACCCGCACTTTTTCACCGCAATCTCATGCAACGGCTTCTCCCGACGAGTCCCTTTCAGCTTCCGATATTCCTCCAGAATTGCGTCCTCGTGCCGCCGATAATTGATGTCGGCAAACTTCAGAAAGATCAGCCCCAGAACAGGCGTGCCGTATTCGGAAGCCTTGAGATCAGAATTGGCCCGCAGCTTGTCCGCCGTTGACCAGAGATCGTCTTCGAGTTGTTTGAGTTGTTCTCGGTTCATTACTTGTTGTTTCGCAACAGGGTCGACTATATGGTTGAATTCCGCGTAGGCTAATTCCGTCTGTGTGGATCAGTGAGTACTCTGCCCGGAATTGGCTTCGCTGACTTGACGCATCAGTCTGTTCAAGTGATTTTGCGCCTGGTGATGCGCTTCTTCTGCCTCAGCCAGGTGCCGAATAGCGTCTGCCAGATCTGGCACATTGATTTCCTCCTGTCGCTTGATGTATTGCTGGATGGAAAGCACATTGTCATGTCGTCGAATTTCGGACATGTAAACAGCCTTGTAGCGGTGATCTTCAGGTAGCCTTCCACTTGCCAGCTCCGCAATCAGTTGTGCGTCCTCCGTTGTGATTTGATGCTGACGAAGGCTGCTGACTCCGATCTGGCTGGCATCAACAAAATGGATTGGGGAACCTTTCTCCCGGTTCCTGGCCAACACGAGCACCATCGGTTCGATGGCGGTGTGATTCAGAAAATGCTTCGGCAGCCCAATCACTGCTTCGATGAGTTCGTTTTCGAGAAGGTATTCCCGGACCTTGCCATCGTACCCACCCCGAAACAGCCATCCCGGCGGGAGAATGAGGCACGCGCGCCCGGTGTCCTTGAGACTGTAGAGTGCCAGTTGGATCCAAAGGCTGTCATTTGCACTGCTGGGAATCGCGGCTGTATTGGGTTTCACTACAAGGTAGGACCCTTCCTTTTGAATGGCCTGAAGTTCAGCGGTGCCGAGACGAAGACCGAAGGGCGGGGTCATGATAGCAAGATCGCAGCTTGCCGAAAGTACCTGTGGGTTGCTCAGGCTGTTGCCGTGCTCAAAGCTGAACTTCTGCCCAGTCATCAGAAGCAGGCGGTAGCTGATTTTCCAACTCAGCTCATCGAGCTCCTGAAGTACCAGCCTGCTCGACTTCAGGTTTGAGGGGATTCGAGCAAGGCCAGCGGCGCCGTCGAACACGACTTTATCGGCAGTGTTCCCTGTTAGTGCCGTCATCAGCACTACTTCGTTGGAGTTGGCAACATACGCGCTGACTGCTTTGGATTTCTCATGATATTCGCGCAGTGCCTCGGCAAGCACGATCGGGTCTTCTGTCTCGGTCACCAGTTGCAAAGCATCAATTAAGAACTCTGGATCCAGGTGCTCTGGGAGGCTGCCGATATCACCAGGCAGTTCAGTTACAAGGTCATCACAGAGCGACTGGATGGCGGGTAGCTGGAATGCCGTACCCATTTCATTGATTTGCTTGATCAAATCCGGGGTGCGACTGGTCAACAAGAGGAGCAGGCTGATGCTGTTCAGCCCCATCTCGAGTGATGTCGAGTTGCGGTGCTCATCCATTAGTTGTGAGAGGCGATTGGAAAGGGAGTTTCTGTTCATGATTCGGCTCCTTTTAACATATTGAGGAGTTGGGTCTGCACAAGCTTCTGCTGTGCTTCGAGAAACTGAGTGCCGGCATTGAAAGCCTGATTCGATGCACGAAACAAGTCGGCCATGTTTTTCTGGGTTTCGATGTCGGGCACGGAGATTGCCAGCTTCTTCACCTTGCTGGCCGGTGCACTTTTGAGGGCCGCGCCCGTGCTGATGGTGTCTAGCAGGGCCTGTCCGGCAGGGGAATTCAGATAGAAAACCAGAACCTCGCCTAAAAGGCGTTCCGGATCGGGGCGCAAGATGAGAAAGTTGGTCGAGGCCACGACTTGCTTCTTGGCTACTTCCTCGGTAATGGCTCCGGATCGCATGGCACTGCCACGAGCCAGGAGAGCCACATCTCCTGGCCGGAGAAGGAACCGAGACAGGTTTTCGCCCTGTTCAGCGCGAATGGGCTGCAACGCCGCAATTTCGACTTCGCCGAGGCGGTTCAATGCATTCCCGGTCAGTAGCCGCAGGGTCGGATGCCGTGCGACATCGTCTTTCGTGTACATGCTGCTCGGTGCGCCTGTAGCAACTTGACAGAACTGATCCAGGGGGCTTTTTTTATACTCTGTAGCCATATACTTGAGAAATCGTAGTAGCAAAATAATAAATGAGGCTGATGCAAATTATCCTCCTTCCCCGGGCGGGTGTCAAGAGCCAAATGGCAGAGCCAAATGGCTTAAGCTGGGACGCCTGGCGAGCTTGGCAAGCTTAAGCCGGTAGGTTCAGCGCAAGAAAAGCCAAGCGATGACGACGACAACCGCGAGGGCGACCCAGGCTGTGCGTTTACTGTCACTGCTCTTTGTCGACTGCCTTTGAGTCGTGGTGGATGAATTGTGAGATGTCTGGCGTCGTGCTGGAATCGGTGCTGGTTTGGGGGTGGGGGCGGCGAGTTCGTGATCTGGGATGGCTTCTTCGATCTTCCAGTGCTCACCAGCCCAATCTATGCGAATTTCACTCCAGACGGCTTGTTGAAAGGCTGGCGGATAGGTTCGCAGTTGATTGTCAAGGCGATTCAGGATGCGACCGAGCGCAGTCTGCACCGCTTCACTTAAAGTGACAGTCGCTCGCACCAGATTGACCTTGGGTGCGTCGGCAGGATTGGCGGACACATGTTCGGCCAGTCGATGGGAGAGGTCTGGCTTGGTGCCGGTCGTTTTCAGATTCATACCGGAAGCGGCCGATTTGAGTTCGGCGGCCGTGTGTCGCATCCAGTATTGCTTCCAGGCATCAATCGAGTCGGGTTGGAGTCTGTCGACCAGTCTGGCTGATTCGGCTTTTCTGGCAACCTTCTCAGGCAGTTCGACGGCGGCATCGAGCCAGCCCTCTTCTTGCCGGACTTCGAGTAGCTGCAAGGCTTCGTCGAGATAGCCACGAAATGCAGCCAAGGGACCGAGATCCTCGGCTGAGGCGGAGTTCATTGCCTCTTCAGCTTCATCAATCTCGGGCTCGTAGCTCCAAGGTTCACTGAAAGACTCTTTGTAATAGTCGAGTCCCTCGATCATGTCCATATCGCGAAATAGCGAGTGCTCGCCGGAAAGATCCGTCTTGTCGACTACTCGAACTGGCTTTCGAATCGGGGGCAGCCGCTTGAGCTTGAATTGCCCAGTCTCGTCATCGAGAAAGTGGTTCCAGTCCATCGATTTGCCCCAAGTCCTCCGAAGCTTAGCTTACAGGACCTGGCGACTACTTAGAAATGCCTTGTGGGCAGGAGTCATTTTCAAGGGTCGAGCTGATATCGTCAGGCACAATTTGGGCACAGAATGGGCACAGGTCGGCCGAGCGGGCTTTTTGAGGTGTGGGCAACAGCCGCTTTTCGCAGTGTTGCATTCCCCGAAATATGTAATAGATACAGGGTATTGGGAGTGGAGGGTAGGGTGGTGGGCGATGCTGGGTTCGAACCAGCGACCCCTGCCGTGTGAAGACAGTGCTCTCCCGCTGAGCTAATCGCCCACTTGAAGTGGCTCGGGAAGTCCCGAGCCGCAATATGATAGTGGC
>PWQG01000114.1 GCA_003556835.1 Gammaproteobacteria bacterium | reverse complement strand
GTGATCACCATGCTCGACACCCAGACCATGTCCGGACGACTCTATGAGGTGGACATGCGCCTGCGGCCCTCGGGAGAATCCGGCCTGCTGGTCAGCTCCCTGTCGGCTTTCGAGAAGTACCAGGAGGAGGATGCCTGGACCTGGGAACACCAGGCGCTGGTCCGAGCAAGGGCCGTGGCCGGCTCCCGTCCGCTGGCAGCGGCCTTTGCCAGGCTGCGTGCGCACCAGTTGCAGAAACCACGGGACCGCGAGCGCCTGGCCAGGGAAGTCACCAATATGCGCCGGCGTATGCGCAAGGAGTTGACGCGCAAGGCCGGTCGCAGTGGTGCCAAGTCTCCATCCTTTGTCATCAAGCAGGGACGGGGCGGTATCGTGGATATCGAATTCATGGTGCAGTTCATTGTGCTGTCGCGCTCGGCCGAGTGTCCCGAGCTGCTCGAGTACTCGGACAATATGCGGATTCTCGAGGCAGCGCGGGATAATGGATTGATGCCCCTGCGCGACATCCAGGCGCTGATGGAAGCCTATCTCGCCTTGCGCGCCACCCTCCATCGCCATGCCCTGCAACAGAGCGACCTGGAGGATCCACTGGCTGATCTGGAAAAGCATCGCGAGCAGGTCACTCGCTTGTGGCAGGATCTGTTCGGTTCCGATGGGGACGATGAGTGAGCGGCGACCCATCCGCAGAGCGCATCCTGGTGATCGGGCCCTCCTGGGTCGGTGATATGGTGATGGCCCAGGCGCTGTTCATGCGCCTGCGGGACCTCTCACCTGGCTGCCTGATCGATGTGATGGCGCCGGCCTGGAGTGAGCCACTGCTGGCGCGAATGCCCCAGGTCAATCGGGCGCTGGAGTCGCCTTTCCAGCATGGCCAGCTTGATCTTGCGGGCCGGTACCGCCTGGGTCGACAACTCCGGGGCCAGGCTTATGACCGGGCCATCGTGCTGCCCAACTCGTTCAAGTCGGCCCTGCTGCCGCGATTTGCCGGTATTGGTCGGCGCACTGGCTGGCGTGGAGAGATGCGGCGCCCCCTGCTGAATGACTGCCGTCGCCTGGATCGGGCGCGCTACCCGCTGATGCTGGAGCGCTTTGTCGCCCTGGCGGATTCTCCCGGTGCCACTCTGCCGGACCCCTTGCCGCGACCGGCCCTGCAGGTCCATGCCCGTGATGTGCGCAGCGCGCGCCATGTGCTGGATCTGCACAATGAGCGTCCGATACTCGCCCTGTGTCCCGGCGCCGAGTTCGGTACCTCCAAGCAGTGGCCACCGGGGCATTACGCCGCGCTGGCGGCGGAGTACATCAAGGCCGGCTGGCAGGTCTGGCTGTTCGGTTCGAAAAACGATGCCGATGCCACGGCGCAGATCGCGGAGTCGTTGGAGGCAGCGCAGCATCCGTATTGCCGGGACCTGGCCGGCCGCACCAGCCTGTCCCAGGCCATCGACCTGCTCTCGGCAGCGACGGCCGTGGTCAGCAATGACAGTGGCCTGATGCATGTGGCAGCCGCCCTGAACCGTCCTTTACTGGCCCTGTACGGGTCGACCTCGGCGGACTTTACGCCCCCCATGGCCGACAGGGTAAAATTGCTGGCAACCGACATCGGCTGCCGGCCCTGCTTCCAGCGCGAATGTCCCCTGGGGCATCGTGCCTGCCTCACGGCGCTGACGCCGGATTTTGCGGCCGGTCATCTGCGACAGCTGCTGGACGCGGATCCGGGCGAGGGGCAGCGCCTGATCATCAAGCCCATCGATTGAGAGCGAGAGCATTTTGCGTGTCCTGATTGTCAAAATGTCTTCCATGGGGGACATCATCCACACGCTACCGGCCGTGACGGAAGCCCGACGGGCCCGGCCCGAGTTGCGTTTCGACTGGGTCGTTGAAGAAGGGTTCGGCGAAATTCCGGCCTGGCACCCGGCGGTCGACGCTGTCATCCCGGTGGCGCTCAGGCGCTGGCGCAGGCAATGGGGCCGGGCCGTTCGCGGTGGTGAGTTTGCCCGATTCCGGCAGCATCTGCGCCAACGCCACTACGATCTGATCATTGATGCGCAGGGATTGCTCAAGAGCGCCCTGGTTGCAAGGATGGCCCGGGGCCCGGTTGCCGGCTATGACCGGCACAGCATCCGTGAGCCATTGGCCAGCCGCTTTTGCGCCCGCAGCTTTGCGGTATCCCGTGAACTGCATGCGGTCGAGCGTATCCGTCGCCTGTTCGCCCTGTCGCTGGGCTATCGCTATCGGCCGGGCGCTCCTGACTATGGTCTGCTTCTCCCTACCGAATCCCCCGCAGAGCGCAGTCGGCGACAGGGCCCGCGCGCTGATCAACCGGTGTTGTTGTTTCTGCATGGCAGCAGCTGGGCGAACAAGCGCTGGCCGCTGCCCTATTGGCGCGAATTGGCGCAGCGTGCCGGTCAGGCCGGTTATCGGGTGCGCCTGCCCTGGGGTAATGAGGACGAGAAAAAGCGGGCACAGCAGATCGCCGAAGGACTGTCCGGAGTGGCTGTGCTCGAGCGTGAAACCCTTTCCGGCATGGCACTGCAGATCAACAACTCGGTTGGTGTGGTGGCCATGGATAGCGGTCTGGCGCATATGGCGGCGGCCATGGAGGTTCCTTGTGTCACCATTTATGGTCCGACCGACCCCGCGCTTTCCGGAACCTTCGGTCGTAATCAGGCCAGCCTGGCCTCGAAGCTGCACTGTGCACCCTGCCTGCGCCGCCGTTGTCACTACCGGGGGCCGGAGCGGCTGGATCGGGCTGGTGGCAGCGAGCTGTCCGTGCAGCCCCCCTGTTTCGCCGACCATCCACCGGCAAGTGTGCTGACCCAACTGGAATTGCTGATCAATCGCCGCCGCGCCACGATCGCACACGGGATCAGCATATGAAACTGGCTTTCCTGATCTATCGCTACTTTCCCCATGGGGGTCTGCAGCGCGATTTCCTGCGCATCGCCGAGGCCTGCCTGTCGCGGGGGCATGAGGTGCGCGTCTACACCCTGCGCTGGGAGGGGGATTGTCCCGAGGGCCTGGACGTGCGGATTGTCCCGGTGCGGGCCTTCAGCCGGCATCGGCTGTATCCGCGCTTCAGTCGTTGGGTGCAGCAGGCCCTGGAGCGGGAAGGCGTCGATGCGGTGGTTGGATTCAACCGCATGCCCGGACTCGACATCTATTATGCCGCTGACCCCTGTTTCCTGGAAAAGGCCCGACAGGATCGCGGTGCCTACTATCGCCATACACCGCGTTATCGCCATTTCCGGGACTGGGAAGAAGCCGTGTTTGGTGCACACAGCCGCACGCAGATCCTACTGTTGAGTGAGTTGCAACGCAGCCAGTACCTGTCTCACTATCCACGCGCCCAGCAGCGCATGTGGATGCTGCCACCCGGACTGGACCCTTCCCGCTTGCCCCGCGCTGATGCGGCAGCCCGGCGCCAGGCCTTCCGCCAGCAGTTTGGCCTGCGCGATGATGACCTGGCCATTGTCCAGGTGGGCTCCGGTTTCCGCGTCAAGGGAGTCGACCGGAGCCTGAAGGCGATTGCGTCCCTGCCCGAAGCATTGCGGCAGCGGGTGCAGTATTTTGTGGTCGGGCAGGGCAAGTCGCGCCCCTTTGAAAAGCTGGCGCAGCGCCTTTACCTGGGAAGGCAGACACGGTTCACCGGAGCCCGTGATGATGTCATGGACTTTCTGCTTGGCTGTGACCTGATGCTGCATCCGGCCTACAGTGAAAGTGGCGGTTATGTGCTGCTGGAGGGTGTGGTCACCGGCCTTCCGGTATTGACCACGGCCAGTTGTGGTTTTGCCTCCCATGTCCTTGAAGCCGGGGCTGGGGAAGTCTGCAATCAACCGTTCCGCCAACCGGAACTGGATCAGCGCCTGCGCTCCATGCTCGAGCGCTTGCCGACGGCCCCCTGGTCTGAAAACGGTCGACGCTACGGTCGCACTGCAGCCCTGTACGATCTGCCCGGAGCCGCGGCTGACGCGATTGAGGAGATCGCCAGCCGCTGCATGGTGATCGAGATGGAGAGGGACGAATGAAGTGCTGGTTGCGGGAGGACATTGCCGATCAGTGGCGAGGACAGGATCCGTTTCGTGCAGTGGCAGCGATGACGGGACCGGTATACCGCGAGGTCAAGGGACGACGAACCTTCCTGACGGAGCTCGACGGCAGGCGCTACTTCATAAAGCATCACCATGGCGTCGGCTGGGCCGAGATTTTCAAGAACCTCTGCCAGCTACGCCGGCCGGTGCTCGGTGCACAGGATGAATGGACGGCTGTGGCTGCCCTGAAGGCAGCCGGCATACCGACACTGGAGCCGGCCGCTTATGGCGAGCGTGGCTGGAATCCGGCACGGCGCGAATCCTTTCTGATGACCGATGCGCTGGAGCCGACGGTCAGCCTGGAGACCTTCTGTGAACGATGGAGTGCACACCGGCCACCGCCGCTGCTCAAATGGCGCCTGATTCGTGAAGTGGCCCGGATGAGTCGGGCGATGCATGCGGCCGGTGTCTGCCACCGGGACTATTACCTGTGCCATTTCCTGCTGCGCCTTGATGAGGAAGGCAATGTGCCGGATCACAAGGCACCACAGCTGCATCTGATCGACCTGCATCGCGCCCGGCGGTTCCGCCGCCTGCCCCGGCGCTGGCGCCTCAAGGATCTTGCCGCCCTGCTGTTCTCGGCCCGTGACATCGGTCTGACTCGACGCGACCAGCTGCGTTTTCTGCGTGAATACAGTCGCAAGCCATTGCGGAGCGTATTGCGGGAGGAAGATGCCTTCTGGTCCGCCGTGCGTAACAAGGCCTGGCGTATCCAGTACCGGGAAGGGCGGCGTCTGAAGCGCCAGTTATACCGCGATGGTGAGCGCATCTGGCGGGTACAGGATCGGCGCCAATTGCTGCTCTGTGATCGCAGCCACAAGAAGGCCCTGCAGAAATTCCTGGCGCAGCCGGACCAACAGATGGCAGCTGGCGAAATGCTCAAGGATGGTGACTCCACAACCGTTGTCCGGCTAGGCGGGGGTGGTCGCGATTACGTGGTCAAGCGCTACAATCTGATGGGCCCCTGGCACGCCATCCGGCGGGCACCGAGGCCCAGCCGGGCCTGGCACTGCTGGTATGTGGCACATCGCCTGCTGGAGCTGGGCCTGAAAACGCCCCGGCCGGTGGCAATGCTGGAGTGTCGTGTTGGTATCCTGCGCCGTCAGGCGTATTATGTCAGCGAATATGAGGTGGGTCCCAACGTGTTGGAAACGCTGGACGGTGAGGACCTCAGCGGACCGCGCTGGCAGCGGGCCAAAGCACAATTCCACGCACTGTTTTCCCTGATGCAGCGCGAGCAATTGGTGCATGGTGACATGAAGGCAAGCAATTTCATCAGTCGGGACGATGGCCTGTGGTTGCTCGACCTGGATGCCACAAGGCAGATCGCCAGTCGCAGGATCTTCTTGCGCCGCTTTCACAAGGACCTGCGCCGGTTCCTGAAAAACTGGCAGCACGACCCCGCTATCCTGACCAGTATGCAGGATATGCTAAGCGAATTTGCACCACCGGAAGCATTGGAGGGCGGACAGAAATAATGGCCTTGATCACCCTGGGATTGTCAGGCGCAATCGGATACGATCCCGCCGCCGCGCTGTTCCGCGACGGCGAGCTGGTTGCCGCTGTCGAGGAAGAACGCCTGCTGCGCCGGCATCATGCCCGGGGCGCCATGCCGCTTGAGGCGATCAAGTACTGCCTGCGCGAAGCCCGGGTCAAACCCAGGGAAGTCAATCAGGTGGCGATCTCCTATGCCCCGATCTCCCTGTTTCGTCGTGCGCGCTGGCATTATGCCTGGCGCTACTGGTATGCCCCCGAACGCAGCCTGGTGGCCATAGTTGATGGCAACCGGCGCTATCGGCGTTATCTTGCCAGGGTACGTGAAACCCTCGATGAGCTCGACATCCCCTGGAAAGGAATCCGCTTTGTCCCGGTGGAGCATCAGCTGGCCCACGCGGCCAGTGTCTATTACCTGGGCGGCCAGAAAGGCAAGGTCGGCATTTTCTGTATCGATCTGCGCGGCGAATACGCCACCACACTGCTCGCTTGTGGAGAGAACGGACGCATCCGCAAGATACGTGAGTTCTATTCCCCTGACTCACTCGAAGGCATGTATGCGGCGGTCACCGATTATCTCGGATTCAACATGCTCGATGGCGCGGCCAAGATCATGGGCATGTCCACCTTCGGGGACCCTGACCGATATGATCTCTCCGACCTGGTCGAATACACGGGGCGGGATTTTCGCATTAACACCAGGCTGATTGGCACGGTCGGTTTGCGCCGCTACAAGCACAAGTCACGCGGGCATTACTTCAGCCCCAAACTGGTGGACAAGCTGGGTCCGCGGCGCGCCGGGGAGCTGTTCCAGGATCCCTATGTGCATTACGCCGCTGCCGCACAGCGCCTGTACGAGCGCGCCGCCACCAGCCTGGTCACCTATCACCTGAGTGATGTGCTCAAGGAAAGTGGTCAGCTTGCGGTGGCAGGTACCGGCGCTTTCAACGTCAAGCTAAACCAGCGTCTGCTGGAGTTGCCCGGGGTGCGATCGGTCTATGTGCATCCGGCGGCGGGTGATTCGGGTACGGCGATTGGTGCGGCCGCCTACGCTGTTGCCCAGCAGGGCACGACCATTGAACCGGTACCGCACTCTTTTCTTGGGCCGGGTTTCGACACGCAGCGTTGTCTGCGTGCCTGTGAGGAGCGCCGAGAGAAACACGAGCGGCAGGTGATCAGTAATCCGGAGGAAAAGGCGGCCGAATTGCTGGCCGACGGGCAGTTGGTGGCCTGGTTCCAGGGGCGCATGGAGTTCGGTCCGCGCGCGCTCGGTCATCGCTGCATACTGGGCAATCCGGCCCAGTCGCGGATGATCGATGCGATCAACAAGAAAGTGAAATTCCGGGAAAAGTGGCGCTATTTCTCACCCAGTATTCTTGACACCCTGGCGCCGGAGATCCTGGAGAGTGACCATCCGGCCGACTTCATGACCATGAGTTTCAAGGTGGCAGAGCATTGGCGGGAACGCTTTCCCTCCCTGGTGTACCAGGATGGCACCACGCGGGCGCATGTGGTGCGTGAGGAAATCAATCCGCGTTACTACCGTCTGCTGCAGGCCATGGAAGAGAAAACCGGCTACGGCATTGTGCTCAACACGTCGCTGAACCGGCCCGGCGAGGCCATGATCTGCTCGCCGGAAGATGCCCTGGAAATGTTCTTCGGCTCGGATCTGGAATACCTGATCATGGAAGATGTGCTGGTCACCAAGGGCGAAGACTGATCAGCGCATTTCGTAGATGACGATGCGCGGCCCACGGCGATCCTCGAAAACCGCCAGCTCTGCCACTTCACCCCGCGCTTCAGCTTGCTGCATGGCCGCAAAGAAAGCCTCGTCCCGTTGAATGACCAGAATGGTCCCGGTGCCCGCATTCAGGAACGGCGCAATCGGCATATTCCTGTGTACCTGATCGTATTCCCGCACCCGACCACTCTGCCAGGCGATTAACTCTTCATTGCTCAGCAGGGGAGCGGCTGGATCGGTTTCCTGCTGCAGCCAGGCCAGTGCATCGGTGGTGTAGGTCTTCGGCTCACCGAAGGTGATGTGTGCATCGAACATGTTGTAGAGCAGAAGAAATCCGGTGATCCAATAGAAGCGTCGCAGGGTGCCCCGCTCCAATGCCAGTGTCCATGCCCGATCCAGAATCAATGGCACCAGCAGCAACAGTACGGTGCAGAAGAGGAAAGTGTACCGTGTGGTCAGGAAGCGGGTAAGCAGGACAAAGACCAGCAGGATACCCAGGGACACCAGCAGGTAGCCCAACATCGGCACGGCCAGGTGGCGCGGAATATGGCAGAGTCGTTGCCAGAGGCCGTAGGCAAAAATGGCCAGGAACAGCAAGCCGAAACTCTCCAGCACCGTGGCGACCAGAATCGAAACCAGGCCACTGACAAGGAAAAGGCCCAGGTACTGCTCCGAGAACTGTGCCGCGTGTTCGGTGAACAGGGCATTCGACAGGGATTCCGATTCGCCGAGCAGGCTGCGGCTGGCGTGTTCGACAAAGGGCGCGTAGATCTGCAGGAACTCCATCAGACGCGTCAGCGCATTGGTGCCGGCCAGCAAGAGTAGCAGGAAGACCAGCGCGGCCATGGCCAATGCCAGGCCATGAATGAGCAGCATCTGTTGCAGGCGGGCGCGCAGATCCAGTGTCCTTTGAGCGAGCAGGCAGAACGGGGCGAGCAGCAGGAATGCCAGGGCTTCGGGTCGGAACAGGGCGGCAGCGACCGACGCCAGGCTGAAACCGACAGCCTGGCGCAGTCGCGGTGTG
>PWQG01000426.1 GCA_003556835.1 Gammaproteobacteria bacterium | reverse complement strand
CCCGCCGGTCAATCGGAGTCCATCGCCGTCCAGCAATCTGGAAGGCTGGATCCGGAAATCGAGTTGCTCGAGGTGATCAGCCAATTCCGCCAGTGATCCGGTTTCCCGGTCCAGTTGTTTGATATGAATGTGATTGGTCAACACTTCATGACTGATCCGCCGCGCGACTTCTTCCATGGCGCCTGACGGGCCCGTTGCCTGCTCAGAGCCGGCGTCGGACGAGGGCTGACCACCAGCGCCGTAAAAATACGCCGTGGTACCGATGGCCAGGAAGAGCGTTGCAGCCAACGCCAGCGGCAGGCTGCTGTGCCGCATAGCGCGCTTGCGCCTGGTATCACGGATCAAGGATTGCAGTCGCGCGTGCTCCTGATCACTCAGCGCCTCTTGACGGAGCAAGCGGGAGAACTGTGTTTTGGGCGATCTCTTTTTCATATCAGTCCGCTACCGTATCGGCGCATACCGCCTGTTGGCCGGTTACAGCGACGTGGCCCAGTCCGGGAGCACTTGCAGCGCCCAGGCTTCCAACATTTTGTCGACGCCGGTCAATACCATGAGTCCGAGCAACAACAATAGCCAGCCGAGCACGACTTTGGCGCGACTGGCATTCTCCATGATACCCGGACGCCAGCGTGAAAGCAGATGCCCGGACAGTAATCCGGCCGCCAGTATCACCGAGGTGGTACCGATACCAAAGACGAACATCACCGCAAAGGCCATGCCCATATCCTGGCCCATTGAGGCCAGGGCAATTGCCGCCCCCAGGGTCGGTCCTACACAGGGCAGCCAGACCAGGCCCAGCAGTGCGCCGACCCCGAACTGCCCGCTCGCGGTGGCTCCTTGCCCCCCGGGGGAAAGGTTGAGCATACCGCTCAGGCGTGACAACTGGAAGGTCACCACATCGGAAAGCTTTCTCACCACCAGGGTGAGCCCCAGCGCCACCAACAGGATGGCAGCCACATAGCGGAACGCATCCGGATTCAGGCCCACATTGATGAGCAGGAAGGTCAGGCCCGTGCCAGCCACCGCAAAGGAGGTGCTCAGACCCAGGGCCAGGAACCAGGGGCCAGTCCGGCCACTGGTGGCGGCTGAGGACATGACCACCGGCACCAGGGGCCAGATACAGGGTGACAATATGCTGAGCATGCCCGCCAGCAGCGCCAGCGGGAGAGACATCAGCTCCATTGTCACGAGGACGACTGGGCGTCAAAGGCTCGCTCGAGCTCGGCGGCAATCTGCTCAGAGCGGGTTTCCGCGACACTGAACCAGTATTGCTCACTGCCAACAAACAGCAGCAGGGTGGATTGGCGCGGGGCTCGGAAGTGGCGTACCCACTCCTTCTCGTCGTCCCAGTTCACTTCCAGGATATGGAATTCCTTGTCCGGATTACTGGCACGATACTCGGCCAGCACTTCCTGCTGCCGGGCGCAGGTCGGACACCAGTCCGCGAATACATCCACCAGAATCACGGCACCTTCATTCTGGAGTTCCTCGAAGCGCTCCATACTGAAGCTCTCTTTCTCGAGAGCGAAGGCATTGGCGCTGAACATGAAGACAGCAATGAAAAACAGTTTTAGTGAGAGTTTGTGCATGGTCTGTAACCTTTGCTTTGGAAAAATGGATTGACCAGAGGGCAGATGATTCTGCCCCTTCATGGAGAAGACGTTTCAGGAGCCGTGTTGATTGCCGCTTTTGGAATATTTGTCAGCCAGTCGGTGGCGGAGGCGATGCAACCGGGATAATACGGTACCCCGGGGAATCCCCAGATGCAGGGCGATTTCGCTGGCGGTCATGTCCTCCAGAGCCCAGAAATAGACAATCTCGCGCTCACTGGAGGAGAGTTCCTGCCACACGGCGGCCACCGACATTTCATCCACCAGCAGCTCATCGAGTTCCTTTTCCGTCGTCGGTGAATGCAGATCTTCTTCGAAACGGACCGGATCCCGGCGATGGTGCCAACGCGTTTCGTCAATGAAACGATTGCGCATCATGCGCCTCAGGTAGGCAAGTGGATGCTGCACATCGGCGGGTGCCTTGCCCAGGAACCGCTCCAGACTCGACTGCAGCAGCTCGAACGCGGTGTCTCGATCGTGTGTCAGAGCTACGCCGTAGGCCAGCAGGCGGTCAAGGTCATTCTGGCTGAACTGCATACAGGTTTCCGTTGCACAAGACGTTGCTATTCTGTTCCGACGCCCTGCATGGATATTTGTTACACCCTGCCAGTTGCAGGCTCGCAGGACGGTGTGTAACAGAACCGACTGGAAACCGTCTCCTTCTGAAAGGAGGTTTCCGTATGCACTCAAACGGAACAGAAACCAGCAGAGCCAACAACATAAGAATCAGCCTGCTCGCCGCACTTTTTGTCCCGATACCGGCGCTGCACCCGCTACTGATTCCCTTCATCGGCCCACCATCCCACCTGTTGTGGTGGGTCTATGTGGTTCCCGTCGCCCTGATGTCCTACACGTTTGGCGCCCGCTGGGCGGCATTTGCAACACTGGCCGGTGTCCTCCTGCTGATCACGGGCGAGCGCCTGTTCGGTTATGGCTACGGAACCCCAGCCACCTGGGAAACGACCCTTTCCCTGGCCACAGCACTGGCCATCACATTACTGCTGATCGCAGTGTTGTCGGCCTATGCGGGACACGCAGCACACAAGCTCAGGCGAAGCGCTTTCACGCATCCTTTGACTCAACTGCCCAATCGTCGGCAGCTGGAGGCAGAAGTCGCTACGGCCCTGAAACGATCACGTCGGAATCATGCCATCCTTTTTCTGGACATCGACGACTTCGACGCCATCAATTACAGCCTGGGCTACGGGGCTGGCGACAGAGTGCTCATCGAAATCGCCGCCCGACTGCAGCAGTGCCTGCAAACCGGGGAGAAACTGGCGCATCTGGCAGGTGATAAATTTGCCGTATATCGCAGCTTTGATGACTGGACGGAACTCGATGCACTGGTTCAACGTTTACGCGAAGCCCTGCTACAACCCTTGAAAATCGACGACATGGAACTAAGGGCCGTATCCGCGGGCATTGGCATTGCCAGCAACGCCAATACCAACAGTCCTGAAACACTGTCCCAGAATGCAGGTACTGCCCTCAGTCATGCCAAACAGAGCGGGCGCTCCGGACTGAGCGTGTTCAATCAATCGATGCAAGAGGAAGCCGGAAACCGGCTTTCCATCCTTAACGACCTGAGCACCGCCATAGAGCAAGGCCAGCTCTCGAACCATTATCAACCGATTCACGATGCGCGCAATGGGGACATCGTTGGCGTGGAAGCGCTCGTTCGCTGGCAGCATCCGGAAAAGGGCAGTATATCCCCCGGCGAATTCATTCCCTTGTCCGAACAGGCCGGTCTGATCGGCAAGCTGGGTCGCGTAGTGATGCTCCAGGCACTGGATGATTTCTCCCACTGGCGTCGTGAAGGCCTTTTCAAAGGCACCCGCTTCCTCAACATCAATGTGTCACCGCTGCAATTGCTCGACCCGGGATTCAGCGAAGAACTGGAACAGGCGGCCCGGCAGCGCGACCTGGAACCGGAGCTTGTTGTCATCGAAATCACTGAAACCGCGATGATGCAGTCCGAACAGGTCAGCCTGCAGGTGCTGGAGAAACTGAGTCTTCGTGGCTTTCGTGTGGCCATTGATGATTTTGGCAGTGGCTACTCCTCGCTGAACTACCTGCACAAGCTGCCAGTACGTGTTCTCAAGATCGACCGACTCCTGGTTGAGCAGATTGATAATAAGGATCAGGTCACACTGATAAAACCCATCGTGGAAATTGCCCGGTCCCTGGGGCTGGAAGTGATCGCAGAGGGAGTGGAAAACCGGGAGCAGCGAGACCAGCTCAAGCTCATGGGCGCCGACTTTCTGCAGGGCTTCCACCTTTCCAGGCCCATGCCATCAGCGGACCTGATCGCACGATTTACCAGGGAAGAACGAGGCGGGACGTTGACCAGAAGGAACCAGATCAGCACAGTTACCTAATCCAGGGATTGCTCCTCAAGGACATCCCTACAGCACCCGCAAACTGCCCCTGCCTGTATACGAACAGCGCTGAAACTCGCAACACAGTAGGGAACGAGAAAATTCAGTACTACCTGGCTCCAGATAAGGGAGCCACCACCAAGCAGCGTCCCACCCTGGTTGACCAGATTCAGGACCAGGCCCACCACCAATGCTACCTGCAATGCGTTGCGCACCACCTCCGGATACAGCATGCGCCTCACATTACGAATCAATCCGACTTGACGAAAACAACCCATATCAGCTGAAATGACGTTCCAGCATTCGGGCAGCGGCAGCGCGACGGACCGGATCCTCAAGATCTTTTCGGCCGATGTAGAAGAATGCTTCGGATTTGCCAAGCATGGCATTCCGGGCATTGGCCTCGGTCGCTTCGAGCAGGAACGGCTGCGCCACGCCCGCTGCCTCGGCAAGTTGCCGCAGCGCACTTTGCACCTGTGAGAAGTCCAGCAAAGCTACGAACAGCACAGGTAATTTCGCACGCAATTGCCGCAATCTCAGGAACACCGTTTCGGCCGAATCACCAAGCGATGAAGTCACCGCCAGGGAAATGACTGCACCACGGATGTCTGAATCCAGGCTGCCATCAAGGTCTTCCAGGCGTTCGAGTTTTTCACCGCTATAACCCAGATCAGCCAGGAACGGCTGCATTTGGGAGACGATGAATGGGTGAGGTCGTGCCAACACAATTTTTTTGCTCATTCCTAAAATCCACTTATCGCTCAATACTTGTTCACGCCTTACTGCTATCCAGCTTCACAGTGCACTTGGTATCAAAATCACGCAGCAAAAACAGCGCCACGCAGGCAGCTAGCATGGGCCAGGCCGCAAAGAAGAGCAGGTTGTTGAAGGCATCCAGGTACTGCGCCCAGGAAGAGAATGTGGAGATGGCATGGAAAACCAGAATGGCGCCATAGGTCCACTTCTTGAACACGCCAGCCACAAAGGCCAGGATGATCAGCATCTGCACTCCACCGATCAGGTAAAAGATGCCGGTACTGAGCCCGCCGATGAAGTAGAAGTTCTCGTAGATGGCCGCCGCATGGTCCGGCTGCACCAGTTTGTCCAGAGTCCACATCAAGAAAACGATGAACACGCCAAGGCGCAATAATAACAGGGACCAGCCCAGGGTTTCGCGCGGTACGGCAACGGTTTCGGTCATATCAGTCATGAGTCAATCCTCTTTTTCGTCAGATATTCGGCTGGCAACCATGGCAGCACTGGCCAGCTCTGCAGCGCGGCCAGCACTCAGCGACTCCTCATCTCGAGCCCGAAGCGCAGCCACGGTCAGCCGCATTTGCCGCATGAAACTGCGGCAACGCCCGCACATCAGCAGATGCATGGCCATTTGCATCCGTGCACCGGCAGACAACCGACCATCAATGTGGTCACTGGCCTGTTCACTTATTTCCCGACAACGGAGCATTCAATCCCCTCCAGATGCAATTCGATCGCCTCCCGCACCGAAAGCCGGGCCCGGTGTAGAAGAACACGTGCATTGGAGTAGCTGATTTCCAGAATGTTACAGATATCCTGCAAAGCCAGTTGCTGCCGGTCACGCAAGAGCAATACCGACTGTTGCTGCGAGCTGAGTCTGTCGATGGCCTGATCAACACAGGCCTGCAACTCCTCCTGCTCCAGCACGGAAGCCGCAGTTTCCGCGCCCCAACCTTGTGGTGACTGCAGCCAACGCCCTCTTTGATCGAATTGTGACTCCAACCAGGCCTCGGCTCCGCCATCATCACCCCCGGCCATTTCCTCCAGGGAACGATAACGACGCTCCTTGCGCAGGCGGCTCAGTGCTGCATTTCGTACAATCGAATACAGCCATGTACTGAGTTGCGAGCGCCCGACAAAACCGCTCAGGTGCCCATAGGCCGAGATCCAGGCTTCCTGTACCACTTCTTCGGACCAGCGATCGCCTACGATGGTCCGGGCAAAGTTCACCAATCGCGGGTGATAGTATTGCACCAGCTCGGTGAACAGCACCGGATCGCCATCGCGCAAGCGGTCCAGCTCAGCATCGGACAGTGAGTACATGGCGCCCTCCGTTGATCACTCGGTCATGGCCTTGAGCTCAGGGTTGGGCTCTGGATGCGTCAAATGGTTGGTGTAGTTGGACAGGGTCTTCAGGGACACGGCCAACACCAGCTCCAGGATCTGCTGCCGCTCGAAACCGGCCTCCAGAAAAGCTTTCTGGACCGACTCGGGCACCCAGCCCCGTTCCTGCACCATGCTGCGTACCAGTTGCACCAGGGCACGATTTTTCGAATCCTCCGGATCATCCCCTGCCTTGATGGCCTTGATGGTGTCGGCATCCACACCGGCCTGACGGGCCATGGCATGATGGGCCACCTTGCAGAACTCACAATCATTGGTGCTGCTGGCGGTCAACAGGGCCAATTGCACCTGCTGGTCGGAAAGCGAGGACTCCTTGAGCAGCTCGTCGAGTTGCATATAGGCTTTGATGGTGACCGGCGCCTCGGCCATGTAGTGGAACAGATCCGGGATGAACCCGTAGCCCTGCTCGATACCGGTGAGTAGCTCCTGACTGGCCTGGGGGGCGCTGTTCTTGTCATGACGGGTAAAATCACTCATACAATACCTCCTTCTCCTGAGTGTGGTTCACCATCGTACTGCCGCCGCCTTGTACTCTGCGTCACCCTCCGTGCATAATTCATGCTCGAGCGTACCGATCCGCCCCTATCGGGAGATTTCATGGCTGCCACCGCCGACCTGTTGCAACTGATCCGCTTCCGGGTGAGCATTTTCCACAATGCCAAGATCTGTGGGGATTGGCGCATCAGTGAACATAGTGAAGGCTCCACCTGCTTCCATCTGGTGACCGTGGGCCACTGCCGCCTGGATATTCCCGGCGAGGAACCCCGCCATCTGGAGGCGGGAGATCTACTGGTCTTCCCGCGCGAGATGGCGCACCAGATGATGCCGGAGGAAACGCTGTCAGGCAGGCAGGAACACCTGCCCTACGAGCAGGCCGCAACTCGCCAGGGCACCGGCCTGCTCTGCGCTGAAGTAAATTTCCGCCACAGCGCCGCCTCGCATCTACTTGACGGCCTGCCACCGGTATTGATCATCCGCGGCCAGCAGGCCGAATGGTTGCCGCCCCTGCGCAAGATGATCCTGCAGGAGAGCAGCGGTGAGCGTTTTGTCGCCGAAGCCGTGCTGGAACGACTCTGCGAACTGATTTTTGTCTACGCACTGGCGCATTACCTGAACGATAAACCGGAACAGGTCGGCCTGCTGGCCCTGTACAGCCACCCTCGACTGTCCCGCGCCCTCAATGCCATGCACGAACGCCCCGAGCATGACTGGAGCCTGGAAGAGATGGCGGGCACCGCCGCCATGTCGCGCACGGCTTTTGCCCGTGCCTTCCGTGAAACCGCTGGCTGGACGCCCATGCAGTACCTGAACTGGTGGCGCCTGCAACAGGCAAGTGATCTGTTGGGTGAGGGTCAGTCGGTCGCCAGCGCCGCCGAAGCGGTCGGCTTCCACTCCCAGGCCGCCTTCTCACGCTCGTTCCGGCAATGCTTCGGGCTCAGCCCAAGTGCCTACCGCAATCAACATCGCATCAGCCACGCTGACAACACGTGAACCGATTGCCGGCGAACAGGCGCTCAGCGCCGTAACATTCGCAACCATGCAGCGTCGGAGACACTCCTGAAACTGAAATCAAGGAGCATCCGCGTGCAACGGACGAATCAACCACCTGAGGCAACGACACCCCGGTTGTTGCGCCATGTGTCACATGCAACACTTCTGGCCGCATTGCTCGGCAGCAACGCTACGCTGGCCCAGCCCGGCGATACCGACCTGGAAACCCTGCTGGTGATCGGACAGCGTGGTGAAGCCCGTTCGACAGTGGATGCCGCCGCCCCCGTGGATGTTTTCAACCAACAGGATCTGCGCGCCGTAGGCGCAACCGGCAATGAACTCGGTGAGGCCCTGGCCAGCATCGCGCCCTCCTTCAGCTTTCCGCGCCAATCCAATTCCGTGACCTCGGATCACATCCGGGCAGCACGCCTGCGCAATCTCAGCCCCGACCAGGTGCTGGTACTGGTCAATGGCAAGCGGCGTCACCCTTCGGCGGTGGTCAATGACAACACCACCTTCGGCAAGGGCAGCAATGCCTTCGACTTCAACAGTATCCCCCTGTCCGCCGTCGAGCGTGTGGAGATCCTGCGCGACGGCGCCAGTGCCCAATACGGCTCCGACGCCATTGCCGGTGTCATCAACATCGTCCTGCGCGAAGAGGCCGAAGGAACGGAAGTGGTTGCCGGCACAGGTGTGCACCTGTCCCACTCCCCGAT
>PWQG01000321.1 GCA_003556835.1 Gammaproteobacteria bacterium | reverse complement strand
TTCTTCCGCGGTCATCGCCTGTCGGCCCGCAAATTGTTCAGGACGCTCCACCGGAGTCTCAGTGGAGTTGGTCCAGTCCCCCTGGAAATCAGGCCGACCATCCGCTGTACGCGGGATATCCGCCGCCATACTCCACGATGACAGTAACAGGGCCAGACCCGCCACCGGTAACCGCAAATCGCCTTTCATCGCATCTCTCCTCGATAATCCTGCGAAAGTCTAGTGTCTGTCTCATAAGTTCGCATGCTTTCAGAGCTCACCTGAATCGCGGCTGCGGCGTTGCGCCCCTTGCCAATATACCCGATATTGCCTGCGGGACGGGCCTTGCAGCCACAATTCAGGCGAGCTCTGAAAGCATGCGAACTTATGAGAAAGGACACTGCCGATGAAATACATCAGCACCCGGGGGCAGGCCCCGGCAGCGAGCTTTGAAGAGGTGTTGCTGACTGGTCTGGCGCCGGATGGCGGGCTGTATGTTCCTGAAACGCTGCCGCAGTTCAGTCATGAGCAGATCGCTTCCTGGGCCGGGCTGGACTACCCTTCACTGGCGCTGGAAATCATCCGGCCCTTTGTCAATGGTGAAATTCCCGAGGCGGAACTGCGCGCTGCGATTGATCGCAGTTATGCCAGTTTCACGCACCCGGCGATCGCTCCGCTGCGCATGCTCGGCCACAATGAATGGGTGATGGAACTCTATTGCGGGCCGACTCTGGCCTTCAAGGATTTTGCCCTGCAATTGCTGGGACAGCTGCTGGATTACGTGCTCAAGCGACGGGGCCAGAAGGTCGCCATCATGGGCGCGACTTCTGGTGATACCGGTTCGGCCGCACTGGAAGGTTGCCGGCATTGTGATAACGTCGACCTGTTCATCCTGCATCCCCACCAGCGGGTGTCCGAAGTGCAGCGACGGCAGATGACCACCGTGCCTGGCGACAATGTGCACAACATCGCCGTGCGGGGCAATTTCGATGACTGCCAGCGCCTGGTGAAAACCGCATTCGGCGATCAGTCCTTTCTGCCCGAAGGGTGGCAGCTGGTGGCGGTCAACTCGATCAACTGGGCCCGGATCATGGCCCAGATTGTCTATTATTTTCACGCCTCCCTGAGCCTGGGCGGACCGCATCGCGAGATGTCTTTCTCCGTGCCCACGGGCAATTTCGGCGACATTTATGCTGGCTTCCTGGCAAAACGAATGGGGTTGCCGGTCAAGCAGCTGATTGTCGCCACCAACCGCAATGACATTCTGCACCGACTGATCAGCGATAACGAATATTCCCTCGGAGAACTCGAGCACACCTTGTCGCCAAGCATGGACATCATGGTATCGAGCAATTTCGAGCGCTTCCTGTTTGACCTGTTCGAGCGTGATGCAACGGCGGTCCGCGAGTTTGTCACCGGACTGGGGGAAAAGCCGTTACAGCTGGAAGCGCAGCGTTGGGAGCGGGCCCGGGAGATATTTGCCAGCCATGCCGTGGACGATGACACGACCTGTGAAGTGATCCGTCAGGTGTTTGAAAGCACGGAGTTCTTGGTGGACCCGCACACGGCCATTGGCATCCAGGCTGCCCGTAGCTGCAATGTCGACCGGTCCATACCGATGATCACCCTGGCCACTGCTCATCCGGTGAAATTTGCCGATGCCGTGACCCGGGCCGGGTTGGCCATGCCCGACCTGCCCCTGCATATGCAGGACCTCATGGCCCGCAGCGAGCGTTATGAAGTTCTCGACAATGACCTGGGACAGGTGACCCGGTTCATTCGCTCGCAGTTGTGAGCCAAATCAGCATCCGGCAACGTGAGTACCGGGACCGGGCCGATTTTGCGCCGCAATGGCCCGCTTTTCTGCGTCGCGTCTATCTTGCCCGGGGGGTGGAGCAGAACGAAGCGCTGTCCCTTGGACTGTCGCAGCTCCTGTCACCCGGGCAATTGTTGGGCATGGAGGCAGCGGTTGACCTACTGCTCGAGACCCTGGATACCGGACGATCGATACTAGTGGTCGGGGACTTTGATGCCGATGGCGCCACCAGTTGCGCCCTGATGCTACGGGCCCTGACTGCCATGGGCTTCCCCTCGGTGGATTATCTTGTTCCCAACCGCTTCGACTTCGGCTATGGACTGACTCCGGAAATCGTGGAGGTCGCGGCCGCACGTGAGCCCGGATTGATCATCACCGTGGATAATGGCATCTCCAGTATCCAGGGCGTGTTGGCAGCCAGGGATTACGGTATCCGGGTGCTCGTGACCGATCATCACCTGCCCGGGGAGCAGCTGCCGGACGCCGATGCCATCGTCAATCCCAATCAGCCTGGCTGTGCCTTCCCGGAAAAATCCCTGGCCGGAGTGGGTGTGGCATTCTATTTGATGTTGGCGCTGCGCGCCCGCTTGCGGCAACGGGGTGCATTTTCCGAAGCACAGCCTGAGCCCAATCTGGCGTCCTTGCTCGATCTGGTGGCGCTGGGTACCGTGGCGGACGTCGTGCCACTGGAGTACAACAATCGGATTCTGGTAAACGAGGGTTTGCGGCGTATTCGGCGCGGGCGATGCAGTCCGGGTCTTCTGGCCTTGCTTGATGTGGCAGGACGCGACCACAGTCGGGTTGTGGCGTCCGATCTGGGTTTCGCCGCGGGTCCGCGACTCAATGCTGCCGGACGCCTGGAAGACATCTCGCTCGGCATCGAGTGCCTGCTGACGGACGATCCGGATGCTGCGGCCCGTATGGCGGCAGAACTGGACAGCATCAACCGGCAGCGGCGCAACATTGAACAGGAAATGGGGGAGCAGGCCGATGTCAGCCTGTCACTCATGCAGGAAAAATTGCAGGATGGTCTGCCGGCAGGGCTCTGCCTGCACGACGCCCAGTGGCACCAGGGGGTGATCGGCATTCTTGCTTCGCGGCTCAAGGAGCGGTTTCATCGTCCCGTGATCATTTTTGCCGATGCGGGCAGTGATGCCCGGGGACATCCGCAGTTGAAGGGCTCCGCCCGCTCCATACCGGGGTTTCATATCCGGGACGCCCTTGCGCTGGTGGAAAGCAGGCATCCGGGGCTTCTACCGCGTTTCGGGGGGCATGCCATGGCAGCGGGTATGAGTCTTGCTGCGGAGGACTTTCCCCGGTTCCAGGCACTGTTTGAATCAGTCGTCGAGGATGACATTGGTGATGTGGTCGGACAGCAACGCATCCATACTGATGGTGCTCTGACATCCTCTGAGCTCAGCCTGGAGACGGCGGAACTGTTGCGTGAGCACGGGCCCTGGGGGCAGGGCTTCCCGGAACCCGCATTCGAGGGGGTGTTCGAGCCGGTTTCTCAGCGCCTGGTCGCCGGTAAACACCTCAAGCTTGTGCTGTCGATGCCCGGGGGAGGCGAACTTGTGGACGCCATCGCCTTCAACGTGGATACTGCGCATTGGCCGGATGATAGTGCACGTCGATTGCGGTTGGTCTACCGACCGGACCGTAACGAGTTCCGGGGCCGGGTCAGTCTGCAATTGATCGTGGAACATCTCGAGTCGTGCCTTGATTGAGCGCAAATCATCGATGGAATGTTACCTTTTATCACAATCAGAATTTCATTCCTGACGTATATCTGGTTAGAATCTGAATCGACTCAGCAATCAGGCGGGTCACGATTTTTCAGTGGGAACAGGGTGTTATTCCCGACAGGGGAGGCAGGAGCACATAATGCGGATACGGATCTACACATGGGTGGCAACACTGCTCTGGCTGGTCGCCTTCATGGCCCCGGCCCAGGCTGAGGTATTCCATGGCGAAGAGATGGATGTCGAGCTGGTTTCCGAAACAGCGAATGCGGTTCCCGGCGAGACTTTCTGGGTAGCGGTACGGCTGGATCCCACCGAAGGCTGGCACACGTATTCGAAGTGGCCCGGTGACAGTGGCGATCCCACCTTCATCCACGATTGGCAGTTGCCGGAAGGTGCTAGCGCGGGTGACATCCATTGGCCGGTACCGGAGTGGCTGCCGTTCCCTGGCACCGATCTGGTGACTTTCTCTTATAAGGAGGAAGTGTTTCTTTCCATTCCCATCGAAGTCCCGGCCGACTACAGTGCCGAGACCTTCCCGGTGGCCACTCATGTCGAGTGGCAGGTCTGTGATCTGATCTGCCTGATCGGTGACGCCGTGGTCGAGCTTGAAGTGCCCGTGGAAGAGAGTCTGCGTCCGCACCCCGAGTGGGCCGACGCCTTTGCCGCCACCCGTGACAGTTGGCCGCGTGAAACCGATAGCATAGATGCTCATTTTGCGGCTGCCGGTGATCGTGTCAGTTTTTCCTTCGTCTCCGATGATGGCGCTTTTGATAACGTATCTGACGCCTGGTTCTTCCCCGAGATTCGTCGTGTGATGAGCCCCGGGCCGCTGCGTGATGTGAACATCTATCCGGGCAATATCCAGATCACTCACAATCAGCATCGACGCTTTCTCGAAGATCTCGAAGAGGTGGCTGGCCTGCTCAAGCTGGAATACGCCGACGGCAGTGTGGTCGGGTACAATCTGCAGCCCGATCTGATTGATGAAGAGAATCTCGCTGCCATTGCGGCAACGGCGGCGGAGCAGGCCGGTAGTGGCCCCGGAGCGGCTTTTTCGGGGGCGGAATATAACCTGCTGTTGATCATGTTGTTTGCCCTGATGGGCGGTCTTATGCTCAACCTGATGCCCTGTGTGTTTCCGGTGCTTTCTCTCAAGGTGCTTAACCTGGCTTCCAAGGGCGATGCCTCGCCGGGAGAGAAGAGGATGCATGGCCTGGTGTATACCGCCGGTGTTGTGCTCGCTTTCATGATCCTGGCCAGTATTCTCCTGGCCCTGCGCTCTGCCGGTGAAGCCGTCGGTTGGGCATTCCAGTTGCAGGAGCCATGGTTCGTGGCACTGCTGATTTATCTGTTCTTCCTCATGGGCCTCAGCCTGTCCGGGGTTTATGAGTTCGGCACCGGCTTCATGGGTCTTGGCAGCAACCTGACAGCGAAGTCCGGATACAAAGGTTCTTTCTTCACCGGTGTGTTGGCGACTGTGGTTGCCAGCCCATGTACAGCACCCTTCATGGGCGCTGCACTGGGCTTTGCATTGGCGCAGTCCTGGCTGGTGGCAATGATCGTGTTCATCTTCCTCGGTCTGGGCATGGCCCTGCCATTCCTGATACTGGCCTTTGTGCCAAGGCTGCTGCGATTCATGCCCAAGCCCGGCCAGTGGATGGTCACGTTCAAGGAATTCATGGCCTTCCCGTTGTACGCGACGGCATTGTGGTTGCTGTGGGTGCTGGGCATGCAGGTGGGCGTGGACGGCATGATTGCCGTGGCCAGCTCTGCGCTGTTGATGGCCTTTGCCCTCTGGTTGCTGCAGCAGCGCAAAACGGCCGGCAGTAATTTCTGGCGCAAGACCAGTGCGGTGGCGACAATGGTCATCGCTGCAGGTGCCCTGATCTTGCTGGTCACACCGCTGTTGCAGACCAGTAATGGGAGTGCCGCCGGCATTGCGGCACAGCAGGAAAACCTGCCGGCTGACTATGAACCTTTCTCTGCGGCCCGCGTGGAAGAGCTGCGGGGCAATGGTACGGCGGTCCTGGTCAATATGACCGCTGCCTGGTGCATCACCTGCCTGGCGAACGAGCGCACTTCGCTCAACACCCAACGCGTGCAACAGGGTATGAAGGATCGGGATATCGTCTATATGAAGGGCGACTGGACCAATCAGGATCCGGAGATCACCCGGGTGCTGGATGAGTTCAACCGTCCCAGTGTCCCGCTCTATATTCTGTATCCCGGGGATCTTTCACAGGAACCTGTCCTGTTACCCCAGATCCTGACGCCAAATATTGTGCTGGAAGCACTGGACTCGGTGGCACGGGCCGGATGATTTCCGGTCTGTAGAGCCTCGTTGCACTGTAAATCCTTTCTGTCAGGAGTATAATCGGCGCACGTTGATGCCACCGATTGAAACACCTGTCGTAATGGAAAGGGTTGATGAAAAGTAACGATATTCGCCAGAAATTCCTCTCGTTCTTCGAACGGCACGAGCATCGTGTCGTACCCAGCAGCGCCCTGGTGCCGGATAATGATCCGACACTGCTGTTCACCAATGCCGGCATGGTGCAGTTCAAGGAACTGTTCCTGGGTCTAGAACAGCGTGATTACAGCCGGGCGGCGAGTTCCCAGCGCTGTGTACGTGCGGGCGGAAAGCACAACGATCTGGAGAATGTCGGTTACACGGCGCGGCATCACACCTTCTTTGAAATGCTGGGCAATTTCAGCTTCGGTGACTACTTCAAGCGCGAAGCGATCCGCTTTGCCTGGCAGTTCCTCACCGAAGAGCTCGGGTTGCCTGCCGACAGGCTATGGATCACCGTCTACCATGAAGACGATGAAGCGGCCTCGATCTGGCTGGACGAGATGGGAGTCAGCCCGGAGCGTTTCTCACGCCTGGGTGAAGCGGACAATTTCTGGCAGATGGGTGACACTGGCCCCTGTGGTCCCTGTTCTGAAATTTTCTATGATCATGGCCCGGAAGTGGCCGGAGGCCCCCCCGGCAGTCCGGAGGAAGACGGCGACCGCTACATCGAAATCTGGAATCTGGTTTTCATGCAGTTTGATCGTCAGGCCGATGGTCAGCTGGAGCCGCTACCCCAACCATCCGTAGACACCGGTATGGGCCTGGAGCGACTGGCTGCTGTGCTGCAGGGTGTACACAGCAATTACGAGATCGATCTGTTCCAGAATCTACTGCAGGCCGCCGCAAAAATCACCGGAACAGATGATACCGGCAACACTTCGCTGCGGGTGATTGCCGATCATATCCGCTCCTGTGCCTTTCTGATCACGGATGGTGTCTCACCTTCCAATGAAGGCCGGGGGTATGTATTGCGCCGCATCATACGACGGGCGGTGCGTCATGGTTACCAGCTGGGTGTCGAGGAAATTTTCTTCCACCGCCTGGTGGCTGCCCTTGTGCGGGAAATGGGCGAAGCCTATCCGGAACTGGCTCAAGCACAGTCCCGCGTGGAGAAAGTACTGCGCGAGGAAGAAGAGCAGTTTGCACGAACTCTCGACAATGGCATGGCAATACTCAACGAAGCCATTGCCGGTCTTGACGGTTCCATCATACCCGGAGACACCGTGTTCCGGTTGTATGACACCTATGGATTCCCGGTGGATCTTACCGCCGATGTAGCCAGGGAGCACAATCTGCAACTGGATCTGGAAGGTTTTGATCGTGCCATGGCGGTACAGAAGGATCAGGCCCGTGCTGCAAGCCAGTTCAATGCGGTGGAAAAGCTCAGTATCGAAGTCGATCAGGCCACCGACTTCATCGGTCACGATGCGCTCAGCGGCGAGTCCCGTGTTCTGGCCATCTATCAGGAAGGGCGCGCCGTCAATGACATCAGTGGCGGTGGCGAAGCCGTATTGATCCTCGATCGCAGCCCTTTCTATGCCGAATCCGGTGGTCAGGTGGGTGACCGTGGTCTGATTGAAGCAGCCAATGATGCCCGCTTTGAAATCATGGATACACAAAAGCAGGGTGAGCACTTTCTGCACAAAGGGCGACTGGTCGGCGGTAGCCTGAAAGTGGGCGATACGGTGAAGGCTGAGGTTGAGGCCCGGAACCGTCATGCCGTCATGCTCAATCACTCTGCCACGCACCTGTTGCATGCGGCACTTCGTGAGGTGCTTGGGGAACATGTCACCCAGAAAGGATCCTTGGTGACAGCCGATCGCCTGCGCTTTGATTTTTCGCACAGCTCGCCCCTGAGCCGGGAAGAAGCCTCCCGTATCGAAACGCTGGTCAACGAACAGATCCTGGCCAATCATGATGTGTCAAAGCAGCACATGAGCATGGATGAAGCCAAGGAGAAGGGAGCACTGGCGCTGTTTGGTGAGAAGTACGGTGATGAAGTCCGCGTGGTGAGCATGGGTGAGTTCTCAACCGAGCTATGCGGTGGCACACATGTGCAGCGCACCGGGGATATCGGTCTGTTCAAGCTGATTGCTGAGTCGGGTATCGCTTCCGGTGTGCGTCGGGTGGAAGCCGTGACGGGCCATGGTGCTCTCAGTTGGGTGGCGCGCGAAGAACAGTTGTTGCGTGAGGCCTGTGAGGTGCTCAAGACGGACCCGGACCGGCTGGTCGAGAAGACGCGTCAGCTCAGTGAAAGCAACCGCCGCATGGAGCGAGAGCTGGAGCAGGCCAAAGTGAAACTGGCCAGCGCTGCGGGTACGGATATTGCCGATGCGGCGGAAGACATCGGGGGCGTGCGCCTTCTGACCCGCAGGGTCGAAGGATTCAATAGCAAAACGCTGCGAGATACGGTCGATCAGCTCAAAAACAAATTAGGGAGCGCTGTGGTTCTGTTGGCCAATGTTGATGGCGACAAAGTCAGTCTCGTGGCGGGAGTGAC
>PWQG01000092.1 GCA_003556835.1 Gammaproteobacteria bacterium | reverse complement strand
TTGATCGCCGTGACCCCCCAAACCAGCTGCAGCTGCCGCAGGACTTCCTGGCTTTCGGTGAAGGCAATGATTGGCACGTCGGGGCGATATTTGGCAATGCGCTGCGCGGTCTTACCCGAATGCGTGATCGTGGCGATGGCCCGGGCACGGGTATCGCGGGCCATGCTTACACAGGAATAACTGAGCGCCTCAATGACCTTTTTCTCTTCACGAACAGGGGTCAGGAAACCCAGGTTATGGTAGACCTTTGCGGTATTACCTTCGACGCTACGACAGATCCGGTCCATGGTGGCCACCGCTTCAATCGGATACTGACCCGCTGCCGTTTCTCCCGACAACATCAGGGCATCACTGCCATCGAGCACGGCGTTGGCCACGTCCGAGCTTTCCGCCCGGGTCGGCCTGGGATTGCTGATCATCGACTCCAGCATCTGGGTGGCCGTGATCACCGGTTTGCTGGCCCGGCGGCAGCGCTCGATCAGGTCTTTCTGGATCAGTGGCAATTGCTCACTGGCTATCTCGATGCCCAGATCACCGCGGGCAATCATGATGCCGTCGGACACGGCGATAATGGCATCAATATCCTGCAGGGCCTCAGGCTTCTCGATCTTGGCAATGATGGCGGCGGTGCTGCCGAGTTTCCTGGCCCGCTTCAACAGGTCCTGTACATCCTTGGCGCTACGGACAAAGGACATGGCGATGAACTCAACGCCAACATCGGCAGCAAAAGCCAGGTCCTGCAGATCCTTTTCGCTCAGTGCCGACAGCGAAGTGCGCACATCCGGCAGGTTCACGCCCTTGCGCGACTTGAGTGGACCACCAACGACTACACGCGCCAGCACATCCCCGCCATCCACCGACTCGACACGGAACTCGAGCAGACCGTCATCGAGCAACAGGGTATTGCCCTCGAGCACATCCTCCGCCAGCGCCGGGTAATCGATCGGAATACGTGCAGCGTCACCTTCCACATTCTCGGCTGTGAAGCGTACCTGCTCTCCGGCACGCACCAACTGCACCCCATCACGCATTCGCCCGACGCGTATCTTGGGACCCTGCAGGTCTAACAACACCGGAGTGTCCGGGGACAGTTGCCGCAGGCGGGCAACCACTTCGCGGTGATGTTCGTGACTGCCGTGTGACAGATTCAGGCGCGCCACGTCCATGCCCCGGTCCAGCAGGGCCTGCAACTGCTCTTGCGAGTCGGAGCTGGGCCCGAGGGTGCAGACGATCCGGGTACGTCTTGTGTTGACCTGCATGCTGTAGCGCTACCTCATATTGTGAAAATGTGCTGTGCAGCGATCTTAACAGTTTTCCCTGTAGTATGATGGCGCGATAACCGACACGATCACTGACATCTCGATGGGGGAGGCCGCCATGTTCAGGGACAAAGTTGCTGTCATTACCGGAGCCGGCTCTGGCATAGGGCGGGCGCTCGCCCTGCAACTGGCGCAGGAGGGCGCGCGTCTGGCGCTATCCGACATTGATCAGGCGGCCCTCGATGAAACACTCTCGTTGCTGCCCAACGAGGCTGGTGACACGACGCGGGGTTATCTACTTGATGTCTCGTCCCGTGAAGACGTATTCACCCACGCGGGTCTGATCCACAAGGATTTCGGGGCCGTGCATTTCCTGTTCAATAATGCCGGGGCTACTGTGGTCGGCAGCATCGAACACTTGAGCATCGAGGAATTCGAATGGCAGCTGGGTGTCAACCTCTGGGGTGTGCTCTATGGCACCAAGGCTTTCCTGCCCGATATGCTGCAACGGCGGGAGGGCTGCATAGTCAATATCTCCAGTGTGTTCGGAATGATCTCGTTTCCCACCCAGGGCGCCTACAACATGTCCAAGTTTGCCGTGCGTGGCCTGACCGAATGCCTCTGGAGCGAGCTGCACGGCACCGGAGTGCACGCGGTATCGGTCCACCCGGGCGGCATCCGCACCGGCATTGCACAGACCGCCCGACACTGTGCGGCGAGTGGTGACTATGAACAGCAGTTTGAGGGGGCGGCGGACAAGATGCTGATCACGCCTCCGGAAAAGTGTGCCGCCGACATCCTGAAGGGCTTGCGCAAGGGGCGCCGCCGCATACTGACCGGTCACATGTCACGGCGTCTGTCATGGATCAGCCGGCTGTTGCCGGACAGCTACCCGGCGCTGCTGCGCCGCATGCGCTGATCGGGAGTATTCATGTCCTGGAATCTGTCACATTTGTTTATTGTCCTGCTTCTGGTTATTGCGGTGGCCTACTGGTGGGAATCCCGGGGGAGCAAGGCCTGGGCCCTTTATCATGCGCGGCAGCGTTGCCGTTCACTGGGACTGCAATTGCTGGATCAGTCGGTGGTCGTGAGCCGGATACGCCTGCAGCGCGGAGAAGACGGCCGCCTGGGCTGGTGGCGGGAGTACCGCTTCGAGTTCTCGCCCAATGGCGTGGACCGTTACCGGGGTATGCTGGAACTACGGGGCCGTATCTGCACGCATCTGGAAATGGAAGCCTATGTCGACAATTGATACCATGGCCGCATGATTCACTATTTCGCCTACGGTTCCAATATGTCACTGGCTCGCCTGCGGGGCCGGGTTCCCACCGCCAAGCTCCTGCATGTGGCGGTACTGCGTGGCCACAGCCTTCGCTTTCACAAACAGAGTCCCGATGGTTCCGGCAAATGTGATGCCTTCTTCACCGGTGATCCGGAGCATGCCGTGCTGGGTGGTGTATTCTCCGTATGTCCCAGCGAAAAACCGGTGCTCGACACAGCCGAAAGCCTGGGTGTCGGTTATGACGAAAAGCAGGTGGAAGTGGAGACACTGGCCGGCGAAGTGCTTCCGGCCAGCACCTATTATGCGCTGCGTATTGATGAGGGCCGCAAGCCCTACGACTGGTACCATACCCATGTGCTGCGCGGTGCACGGGAACTGCAACTGCCTGAAACCTACATCCGTGGTATCGAAGCGGTTGAGTGCCTGAAAGACCCTGACACGGGTCGTAGTGAGCTGGAATTCGCCATCCACGGAATCCGACATTCGGCTTGAGCAGTAGCGGCTATTCGCTGGCCCCATCAGGCTTGGAAAATTGCAATTCTGCCAGGCGTGCATACAGCGCAGAGCTCTCCTGCAGGCTTTGATGGCTGCCAACATCCACAAGACGGCCCGCTTCCAGCACCGCGATACGATCCACGTTACGCACGGTGGCCAGGCGGTGAGCGATGATCAATGTGGTGCGATCCTGCATAAGGCGCTCGAGCGCCAGTTGCACCTTGTTTTCGCTTTCGGCGTCCAGGGCACTGGTCGCCTCGTCCAGCAGTAGAATGCGTGGGTCCTTGAGAATCGCCCGGGCTATCGCCAGGCGCTGTTTCTGCCCCCCGGAAAGTCGCACACCGGCTTCTCCCATATGACTGTCATAACCATCAGGCAGCCGTTCGATGAATTCACTGGCATAAGCGGCTTCGGCGGCGGCCCGAATGGCCGCGTCGTCCGCCTCCGGCCTGCCGTAACGGATGTTCTCCGCAACCGTGCCGGTGAAGATGGCCGGATTCTGACTGACCAGGGCGAATTGCTCGCGCAGTGCCAGAGGATCAAGCTGACGGATGTCCATGCCATCCAGCAGGATGCGACCGGACAGCGGATCATGAAAGCGCAGCAACAAATCAAACAGGGTCGACTTGCCAGCACCGGATGGGCCAACCAGGGCCAGACTGCTGCCTTCAGGAACCAGCAGGTCAATGCTGTCCAGCGCACGTTGCTCCCCCTGGGTCGAGTAGGCGAATGACAAGCCTTCCAGGCGCAGCTCGCCCCGCACATCCGCAGGCAGCTGTGCCGGCCTGGCTGGCGCCACAATCAGGCTTTCGGCACCCAGCAACTCCATCAATCTCTCCGTGGCACCAGCGGCGCGCTGCAGATCCCCGATCACCTGGCTGATGGCGCCAACTGCCGTGGCAACAATCACTGCGTAGATCACAAAGGCGGTCAGTTCACCGGCCGACATACGACCACTGATCACGTCCTGTCCACCAACCCAGATCATGGCCGCCAGGGCACTGAACACCAGGATCAGCACCATGGCGATCATCAGGGAACGGGCCAGGATCTGGCTTTTTGCCATGGCAAAGGCATTTTCCACATGATGGGAGAACTGACGCTCATCCTCCTGCTGGTGATTATAGGCCTGTACGGTGCGGATCTGTTGCAAGCTTTCCCCTACATAGGCCCCGACATTGGCGATCCGATCCTGGGTGCGCCGGGAAAAAGCGCGCACGCGGCGACCGAAATACAGCACCGGAACGATGATCAACGGGATGCAGGCCAGCACAATGGCACTGAGCCGGGGATTGGTGATGATCAGGAAGATCACGCCCCCGATCAACAGCAGGGCATTGCGCAGGGCAATGGATGCGGAGGAACCGATGACCGTCTGCAACAGCGTGGTGTCGGTGGTGATGCGAGACTGGATCTCACCACTGACATTTTCTTCAAAGTACTCCGGATGCAGGTACAGGAGATGGGAAAATACCGCCTTGCGGATGTCCGCAGTCACCCGCTCGCCCAACCAGGATACCCAGTAGAAGCGGGCAAAGGTGCCCAGAGCCTGCAATACAGCCACCAGAATGAAACCACCCACTGCACCACCGAGAGCCTGGGAGGAGCCAGCGGCGAAACCGGCGTCGATGATCACCCGCACATACTGCACCAGCAGCAGGGTCACCGCTGCGGTGAACAGAAGGGCCGTGAGTGCCGCCAACAGGGGGCGGCGATAGGGCAGGACAAAACGGGCCGCCTGTAGCAGACTGCCAAACCGTCCGGAAGACGCCATCAGTGATCCTTACACCGGGTTGCAACAGGGGCCAATGATGCGCCTTGAGGCGGCTTGTGACAAGGGAGCCGCGGCATGATTGCGTGAGCAATGTGTGGGAGGAGGGTGCATGCTGCCCAAGCTTCTCTTGCCTTCCATCCGGGCCTGCTACAGTATGGGCGGATGAATGAGACAGTACACGGACATCCTTATGAAGCGCTGACCCCGGATGTGGTTCTGGATGCAGTGGATGCGCTGGGCCTGCAGACCGACGCCCGGATATTTCCACTCAACAGTTATGAGAACCGGGTCTATCAGGTCGGCCAGGAAAGCGGTCCACCCCTGATCGTCAAGTTTTACCGCCCCGAACGCTGGAGCGAGGAACAGATCCAGGAAGAACACGACTTTTCCCGTGAACTGGCCGACCTGGAAATTCCCGTGGTGCCGCCGATGGCGGTCAATGGCCAGGATACCCGCTACCACCACCATGGTTTCACCTTCGCCGTGTTTCCGCGACTGCCCGGGCGGGCACCGGAAATCGACAATCTGGACAATCTGTTGGTGATGGGCCGCTTCATCGGGCGGGTTCACCGCTGTGGGCAGCAGACACAGTTCCGGCACCGCGTGGCCATCGACATTGATCGTATGGCCGCGCAAAGCCGCGAATTCCTGATGTCAAATGACTTCATTCCGGAGAGCCTGCGGCCTGCCTACGACAGTCTCAGCCGGGACCTGATCGATTCGGTGCGGGCAACCTTTGCACGCACAGGCGAGGTACGGAGTCTGCGTCTGCACGGCGACTGTCATCCGGGCAATGTGCTCTGGCAGGATGAAGTGCCGAATTTTGTCGACTTCGACGATGCCATGAACGGGCCAGCAATCCAGGACTTGTGGATGCTGCTCAGCGGAGAGCGGGATCAGCGCCAGGCACAGTTGCTGGACCTGATCGAGGGCTACCGCGAGTTCAATGAATTCGATCCGCGAGAACTGGCCCTCATCGAGGCGCTGCGCACCATGCGTATCATCTACTACAGTGCCTGGTTGGCACGCCGCTGGGATGATCCGGCCTTTCCCAAAAGCTTTCCCTGGTTCAATACCGAACGCTACTGGGCCGAACATATCCTGGAGTTGCGCGAGCAGATGGCCGCCATGGACGAACCACCTCTGCAGTTGATGTTCTGAAACCCGGATCCCGGAGTCAGCCCGTGGCCTGACTCCGGTTGCCGCGCAGGGGATCATCACCAATACGGGCAATACGGATCTTGCCGTAGGCAAACAACAGCGTCATCAGCGGACTGATCAAACAGAAGAAGGCCCAGGGCGCGTAGGCGAAAGTGGCCACACCCAGCACGCCGGCATGATAGGCGGCACAGGTGTTCCAGGGCACCAGTACCGAAGTCACCGTGCCGGTGTCTTCCAGGGTGCGGCTGAGGTTCTGTGGCGCAAGGCCCCGATCCTTGTAGGCACGGGTGAACATGCGACCCGGCACCACTATCGACAGATACTGGTCCGAGGCGGAAACATTGCTGACCATACAGGTACCGGCAGTGGCGGACACCAGACCTGCGTCACTGCGTACGCGGCTGATCAGGGCGCTGGTTATCCGTTTGAGGAACCCCGAGGCTTCCATGGTGCCACCAAAGGTCATGGCCGAGACAATCAACCAGATGGTGATCAGCATGCCGTGCATGCCACCGGTCTGCAGCAGACCATCCAGCACTTCCACGCCAGTGGTCACGGCAAAGTCACCATAAACCGCCTGCATGATCACCTGATACAGACTGCCGTGCTCCTCGGCTGCCGCACGCAGCAGGTCCCCCTGCAACAACAGGGCGGCAAGGGCACCAAACACACTGCCGGCGAACAGCGCGGGCAGGGCCGGCACCTTGCGGATGATCAGCACGATCACGGCAATGGGAATCAGGATCAACAAGGGAGAGATGTTGAATTGCTCCTGTAAGACTGCGCGCAGTTCATCGGTGCTCGCCGAATCACCCCCACTGCCTCCGATGAAAAAACCGATGATCAGAAACAGGAAGAGGGTGATCAACAGGGACGGGCCCGCCGTCAGACTCAGGTATCGGATGTGGGTGAACAACTCGACATTGCTGACACCGGACGCCAGATTGGTGGTGTCGGACAGGGGGGACATCTTGTCTCCGAAATAGGCACCGGAGATCAGCGCACCGGCCACCAGGCCAGGATTGATGTCCAGGGCGATACCGATGCTCATCAGCGCCACACCGAGGGTGGCCGAAGTGGACCAGGAGCTGCCGATGACCACTGCCGTCAGGGCCATGATCAGGCAGGCGCTGACGATGAAGAAAGCCGGGGTGAATATGCCCAAGCCGTAATACACCATGCTCGGAACAACACCGCCGATCAGCCAGGTGCCGGTGAGCGCGCCCACCATCAGCAGTATGAGTATTGCCGGGGTGGCCGCCTTGATGTTGTCGAGGATGGCCTGCAGCATCTCATCCCAGCTCGCACCCCGATACATGCCCAGGCCTGCCGCGAGGGCCGCCGCAAGAATCAGGGCAGTCTGGTTGGCGCCTCCAAGGGAGTCATCACCGTACAGGTAGACATTGAAGCCAAGCAGTGAAAACAACACCAGCAAGGGAATGAAAGCGAGAAGCAGGGAAGGCTGCCGGACCTGGTCGTCCTCTGATGTCATGAAGTGATGCCCTGTGTCCGTTTGCGCAGCCATTGATCATAGGGAATCAGTGGTGAATTGGCAAACAGGACTGTTTCCGCTGCCACAATTACTGTCATTTTTGTATCAAATTGGCAATAATGGTCACCGCTGGAAGGCTGCCCCGCCTATATACTTGTCGGCGGTCCGAACGTCCGTTCAATGCGGTACCTCCATCTTCCCGATATTCTGAAACCGGCTGACTTTTCGCGCCGGGTCCACAGCAAGGATTGGTTTACCTATGCCACGTCGAAGTATTAGCGGCTCCCTCCTGTTGAGCCTGATGATAACCTCCATCAGTCACGCCCAGAACGAACAAGCTCTCACACCCACGCTCGGTGACGCCGCGGTACAGTTGCGGATCGGGCGGGAAACCATCATTCCGGTGCAGTTTGTACCGCAAGAGCAGTTCAACCTGGTGTTGGACGGTCGTCTGGACGAAGCCATCTGGCAACAACTGGAACCGATCAACGGACATGCCGTGATTGAGCCGGAGACATTGGCCGAGCCGAGCTATGAAACCCAAGCCCGTATTTTCTATACTGACGATGGACTGTATGTCGGTGTTGACATGGAGCAACCGCCGGAGACCCTGGTGCGACGGATCAGTGGGCGCGATGCCCGCACCATCAATCGCGACCGGGTCTCCTTCACACTCGATACTTCCGGTGCTGGCCTGTTTGGCTACTGGTTCAGCCTGGCCCTCGGGGACAACCAGATGGATGGCACCATCCTGCCCGAACGCCGCTACAGCAGTGAGTGGGACGGTGCCTGGTACGGTGCCACCAGTGAAACCGAGAATGGCTGGTCCGCCGAATTCTTCATTCCCTGGGGCCAACTGGCCATGTCGGACCAGGGAGACACACGATATATCGGATTCTACAACGAACGCGTGGTTGCTCATCTGAATGAGAACTGGGCCTGGCCGGCCATTTCACGCTCGGATCCGGTTTTCCTGAGCAGCTTCCCGCGCCTGGAATTCGAGGATGTGGAACCGACCCAGCAATGGAGCCTGTTCCCGTACCTGTCGACCACCTATGACGAGGTGGCATCGGATGTCGACACGCAAGCCGGCTTTGATGTGTTCTGGCGTCCGTCCAGCAACTTCCAGCTCACCGCCACCGTCAATCCCGATTTCGGTTCCGCCGAATCGGACAACGTGGTGGTGAACCTGACCGCCAATGAAACCTTCTTCCCGGAAAAGCGCCTGTTCTTCCAGGAAGGCCAGGAAATTTTCAATACCACCCCACGCTCGACCGGCAGTGGCGGCAAACGTCTGACCATTGTCAATACACGTAGGATCGGCGGGCGCCCACGTGCACCCGATTTGCCGGATGGTGCTCGACTGCCGGCTACCGAGCGGATCCGCCCCGCGGATCTTCTGGGCGCGGCGAAGATGACTGCGCAAAGTGGCAATCTGCGCTATGGCGTGCTGGCCGCAATGGAAGATGAAACCAGCTACCGCCTGGAGCAGGGGCGTTTTGACCAGGACGGACGCAACTTTGGCGCCTTCCGTGTGATTTACGAGGACAGTCAGAATGCCCTGTACAGGGGATTGGGGTATATCGGCACCTGGGTCGGTCATCCGGATTCAGATGCCCAGGTCCATGCCGTGGATTTCCATTATCTGAACAGTAGTGGTCGCTGGAATCTTGACGGGCAGGTGATCACATCCGATGTGGATGAAGTGGGCAGCGGCTATGGCGGCTTTGCCGATATCACCTATCGTCCGCGACAGGGCCTGCGTCACACCCTGCAACTGACCTATCTGGACGACAAGATCGAAGTCAACGATTTTGGTTTCCTGGATCGCAACAATGTCTGGGAGGCCTGGTACAGGTTCGAATACATCAGGACCGGCCTGGAGCGCGTGCGCGACATCCGCATCAGTCCTTTCATACGCTATGAAGAGAACCATGATGGCGACCGGACCAACAACGCCATTCCTGTGGTGAGCATGGACATCACACTCAACAACCTGGATCGCGTCAGCCTGGGTCTGCAACACTTTCCCAAACGTTATGATGACCAGAACAGCTTTGGGAATGGCACTTTCGCCGTCGCCGAGCGGACCAACTATAACGCCGAGTACACCACCGATACGGCACGCGCGGTGAGCGTCAACGCCGGCTTCGGCGTCTTTGAGGAATTCGCTGGAGGCACCAGCTATCGCAGCAATGCCGGCGTCACCTGGCGCCCGATCGACAACATCAACTTCAATGCCGAAGTGCGCTACGAGGATCGGGACGGCTGGCTGCTGCACCAACGCAACCAGGACTTCACCGCTTTCGACGCCACGCAGTGGCGCGGCGATGTGAGCCTGGAGTACTTCCTGACCGCACGGCAGCAGCTCAGTGCCGCATTGCAGTGGGTGGGTATCCAGGCTGAAGAAGACCGCTTCTATCACCTTCCGGCGGATGCACCGACCCGCAATCGTGACCTGATCCGGGTGGACAAACCTGAAGGGGTGGGGCCAGATGATTTCTCCCTGACCCAATTGAACTTCCAGCTGCGTTACCGTTGGCAGATTGCACCGCTGTCCGACCTTTTTGTCGTCTACACAAAGAACTCGAACCAGCGCCGAGACCTGATCGACTTTGATGATCAGTTCAGCAATGCCTGGAGAGATCCCCTGGTGGATCGCTTGGTGGTGAAGCTGCGCTACCGGTTCGGAACCTGACAGCGGAATTACGATGGCTACACCCGCTCGACAGGCGGGCATGAAAAAGCCCGATTGGAAGCAGATTCCAATCGGGCTTTTTGGTATCAGGCGCGGGCCGTTAGCCGGGACCGGCCTTCCTTACAGGTTGGCGGAAATGCTGTCCGACGAAGAGTAGCTGGCCGTCATCGGTGTTCCCAGTAGTCGCGCAATCTCCACCAGGATATGGCCGCTTTCCAGGAGGATGGGATCAATCTCGTCCTCTTCCTCACGAGCGTCATCCTCGCGCTCAAGCAGCGCCACGGAGTCTTCTGACACATCCTCGCTGTCTTCTTCCTCCCATACTTCCATGGGCTGTCCTTTCATCATGCGACGGATGTTGTTGGCATCAAAAGCGGCCCGACGATCGGCTTCCCGCTGTTCCCGCAGGGCCTCTTCCTGCAGGGGAAGACGCGTGCGCGAACGGGCTTCCTTCATGCGCTCCACGGCACCGTTCATGTAGATGAAGTCCGGATTTGTTGCCGCCCGGGCTTCATGACTGGCCTGCAGCTGCGGCAGGACCTGACGGATCGGGAAATAGGTGTTGTATTCGACCGGGCGCACCGTATCCCAGGGCAGGGCGCCGTCAAGATTGCTTTCACCCATACTGTCGATGGCCTGGTAGCGATCCGGGAAGTTGATATCGGGCAGTACACCACGGTGCTGTGTGCTGGCACCGGAAATCCGGTAGAACTTGGAGCGGGTCAGCTTGACCTGTCCATAGTCCATGGGAATGATTTCCTGCACCGTGCCCTTGCCGAAGGTCTGGCCGCCCAGCACGATACCGCGCTGGTAGTCCTGAATGGCGCCCGCAAAGATCTCGGAAGCCGAAGCACTGGCGCGATTGACCACCACGGCCAAGGGTCCGTCATAGCTCACATCACTGCTGTTGTCACCATAGGAGCGGACAAATCCATTGCGCTGACCGGAGTAACGGATCTGCACGGTCGGACCGCCTTCAATGAACAGGCCCACCAGCTCATTGGCTTCGTTCAGGGAGCCACCACCGTTGTAACGCAGGTCCATGACCACGGCTTCGACATCTTCCTGCTTGAGCTCTTCGAGCAGGTCCTTCACATCCCGCACCGAACTGCGATAGTTGGGCAGGCCGGCCGAGGCCGCTTCGAAATCGAAATAGAAGGAGGGCAGGGTGATCACACCCACCTTGTAGTGCTCCTCGTCCATCTCAATGTCGATCACTTCGGCGCGGGCGAATTGTTCGGACAATTCCACTGTATCGCGCACAATGCTGATTTCGCGGGCTGATGCTTCACTGGTGGCTTCAGCCGGCAGGACATTGAGTCGCACCAGGGAGCCTTTTTCACCCCGGATCTGGTCAACCACATCATCCAGACGCAGGCCGATGACATCCTGCATTTCGCCGTCTTCACCCTGGGCGATGCCGATGATCCGGTCTCCCGCGCGCAACTCGCCAGCCTGCTCGGCCGGGCCGCCCTTGATCAGTTCCGCCACCTTGGTGAACTCATCTTCCGTGGTCAGCTGTGCCCCGATACCTTGCAAGGAGCCGCGCAGGCCCATATTGAAGTTCTCTGAGTCACGCGGTGAAAAATAGTTTGTGTGCGGATCTACCGTTTTTGCCACTGTGGACAGGTAGGCCTGGAATACATCCCGCCCATTGGTCCTGCTGACCTGGTTGAGCTGGTTGCGATACCGTGAGCTCAGACGCTCCTGTACGGTTTCCATCTCCATGTCCGTGAGGCGCAGACTCAGAGCGCTGTTCTTGATCCGCAGACGCCAGAGTTCGTCCAGTTGATCATGGCTGGAGGCCCAGGCGGCATCCTCTCGGTCCAGCTCGAGGTATTCCTCGGTGTCAAAATCGACATACTGCAGGTCGTTTTCCACATGCTCGATGGTCCAGATCAGGCGATCGAGGACCCGGCGCACATAGGTGTTGTAGATCTCGTAGGCGGGACCGATATTGCCACTGCGCAGCCCGTTGACCAGGTCGTTGCGGTGCTGCTCGAAAGCCTCGATGTCTTCTTCCAGGAAGTAGAGCTTGGACCCGTCGAGCGCATCAAGGAAATTGTCGAAAATCCGACCGGAGAAACGCTCATCGAACACCACATTGGAGTAGTGTTTGGTATCGAGTTCACGCAGCAGTTCCATCGCTGTCTCACCAAATACCGGCTCGGGATGCAGCTCGGAATACAGCGCATCGACTGTCAGCTCTTCCGGCAATTCCTCATCCTGATCGGCCACTGACGGATTCACCATCAGCATCAGGGCCAGGAGGGTCGCCACGGCCGCACTGACCAAGTATTTGCTCCAGGACTGATCTACTTCGTTTCTGCTCATATCTCCCCACTTCTTTCCAGTCGGATTCAGGGTATTGTTCAACTACCTTGATATTACTTTTGCGGCCGCACTGTCAAGGTGAACCACCGCATCTACCGGGTATTTCCTAGCGAATTTGCTTGTTTCTGGCACTGGCATGACGTTCGGCCCGCTCCACGTCGATATAACGGTCAGTGATCGCACTCGAACCATGCCCGGCATCATCGCGTACGTGTTCGCGCGGGCGATGTTTCACATCCTCTGAAATGCCTGTGTGTCGCAGCCAGTGTACGGTCGCCGCGGCCAATCTTTCAGCTTCCTCAATGAAACCGTCAGTACGCATCTTTTCTTCCGCACGCTGGAAACATTGTTGCACAATGCCACGAATCTGACGGGTGCTGGTGATACCACCACGCCCACGGGCTTTATGAACCAGCGGCGCAGTCTCGCCGGGTACGGGCAGACTGCTGAGACCACGCGACAGGCGATAACGCTTCAATGCCGCCAGCATGGCATCACTGACCGAGATTTCCCGCTCCTTGTTACCCTTGCCGACGGTGACAAACCACCAATTGCCCTCCGTATCCCGGTTGAAATGTCCCATCTGCGGGGCCCAACGCTCACTTTCCACCAGTTCCGAGATACGCAGATACATGGCATAGAGGGCGGTCATGATGAACAGGGTGCGCTCGTGACGCTGCGGGTCCTCATTGGCCATGGCTTCGGCCGTTTCGATGACGAAGTCCCATTGCAGGGGCGAGAGGCGCCGGATCACCACCGGATTCTGCTGTTTACGCAGGTATTTGCCTTTCTGCCGGATCTGCGCCACGGGATTGGCCCGGCAATGGTTTTCCTGGATGAGGAAGTTGAAAAAACTGCCCAGCACACTGAAGGTCGACTGCAGGGCGGACTGGGACAACAGATACTCTCCCGCTCTGCTCACATACGGGCGCCAGTCCGGGTTGGGACGCCGCTCACCTTCTCGGAGCAGGAATCGCGCCACATTACTGCGCCCGATCCACTGCTTTGGCGGTTGACGCTTGAAATCCACGTAATCCTCGATGTGCTGCCGGGCCACCGACGGCAGATCGATTTCCGCCACCAGCCAGCACCATTGCAGGAAATGCTCGAGTTCACGCCGGTAGGTGGAAAAGGTGTCGGGACTGCCGCGATAACTGTAGAGGAACTCACTGGCACGCTGGAAGTCCTCCAGTGCCCCGGCCGGGGGCGAATCGACAGCATGGGACAGACTCCGTGCCGGCTCCCGGTAGGGGTTGGGCATGGCATCGAGCGTGTCGAACAGGGGACGCGGGGCTTTCATGCTGGCATTCTCGCGCAATTACCGGAAATTGTCATGGACAGAATGTATACTGTTGCCACCTTGTGACAGTGAAGTGATAGCGCATCTGGGAAGAAGCCAGCGACCTGCACATCAAGACTGGACTGGAGCGGGCTGCCTCGGCGATGGATTAATATGCAATATGAATAATGAGCCGCAATCCATTGGATTTAATCCTATTTCTGATAAACGATCTCGAGTACTGATACTCGGCAGTATGCCGGGCGGAGCCTCACTTGAGGCGCAGCAATATTACGCCCATCCGCGCAATGCGTTCTGGCCGATCATGGGACGAATGTTTGGCGCCTCTCATGAACTTGCTTACCAGGAACGACAAAGAATTCTGCGCGACCACGGTGTGGCCGTGTGGGACGTGCTCGCTTCCTGCATCCGCCCGGGCAGCCTGGATGCCAATATTCGCGGAGACTCCTTGCAGCCCAATGATTTTATAGGGTTTTTCCGCGAACACCCGCGAATCAAAAAGGTCTATTTCAACGGTGCCAAGGCGGCCCAGTTGTACCGAAGGCTGGTGCTGCCACTACTGCCCGAGCACAGTGACCGTGGGGAACAACTGCCATCCACGAGTCCGGCCCATGCGGCCATGCCTTTCGAGGAAAAACTGCAAAAATGGCGTCAGGTCGCCGATTTCATCGCAGCTGACAGCCCGCCCGGCGCGTAGCCTCTGATCCCGGCTTGCGGCAATGGTGAGCGGAGCGTAAACTGCGCCCCCTAACTGTACCAGCCGGACGGTAAAGCCGATGCCCGAATCCATTCCAGCGAGCACGCGTAAAAACTCCCGCGACAGCATTCTCGATGCAGCCCAGCAGGTCACCGCACGGGACGGCGCAGGCAATCTCACCCTCGACAAGGTGGCCAGCGAATGCGGCCTGAGCAAGGGCGGCCTGCTGTACAACTACCCCAGCAAGGAAGCGCTACTCAAGGCAATGCTGGAGCGTCTGCTACAGAGACATCATCAATTGATGTTGCAGGAACGCGAACGCCTGGGCGAACTTCCCAATGCCACACTTCGCGCCTTTCTCAGCGCCTGGAACAACCAGGGGCTGCTGGATCCCGATGTCTGCCTTTCAATTCTGGCTGCGGCCGCACAACGTCCGGACCTGCTCGAACCCCTCAGTGACTACCGACGACGTATCCATCAGCAGATCGTGCGGGAAAGCCGCGACCCCCTGCAGGCACTATTACTCTGGGCCGCTGCCGATGGCATCATTTTTGACACCATTCTGGGTACCGCGCCGTATACCGGGGAAGAAAAGCAGAGCCTGATCCTGTATCTGATGCAATCCGCGGAGGCACTGGCATGACCGTATTGCGTATCACCATGGCGGCCGGCCTCGCCGTTCTGCTGGCCGCCTGCAACAACGACACAGGCCCCGAGCCGTCCACCCAGTCGGCAAGAATGGTCAAGCTGGAGACCGTATCCAGCTCCGCTCTGGCAGGTTCACGACATTTTGTGGCCAGGGTGGAGGCACTCAATACAGTGGACCTGGCTTTCCAGGTCGGGGGCCGCATCGAAACCATGCCGGTACAGGAAGGCAGCGTGTTGCCCCGGGGTGAACTCGCCGCCGAGCTGGAAAGCATCGATTATGAACTGGCCCTGCGCAATGCCGAAGCGGCCCACGAGGCAGCAGAGCTGGCACATGCGCGCAACGAGCGTATGCTGCCGCGTGACGCCATACCAAGGGCGGTGTGGGAGCAGAGCCGGGCAGAACTCGAAGCGCGCCAGGTGGCCCTGTATGTGGCACAGCGCAATCTTGAACTGACCCGTCTCGAGGCACCATTCGACGCCCTGGTGACACGTCGCCTGGTCGATCCATTCACCCAGGTTGAGCCCGGCACGCCCGTACTTCGCCTGCAGGACATCAGTGAGTTGCGGGTTCGCGCATCGATTCCTGAAGACCTGATGTACCTGCTGAGCGAGACCGGGCGCCTGCGAGCCGAAGCCGTCCTCTCCAGTCGGCCGGAGCGCAGCTTCGAACTGCAATACCGGGAACACAGCACCGAGCCCGACCCGGTCGCCCAGACCTATGACATCAGCTTTCTCCTGCAGGCACCGGATACAACCGGCATCCTGCCCGGCATGACCGCCACCGTGCGGATCACGGCCATCGCGGGTATGAGTGGCAGTGGCATCAGTGTGCCCGTAGCGGCACTGGACACGCGCGAGGGCGACTCCCTGCGCGTCTGGGTGTTCGACGAAGCCTCCGGCACGGCCAGTCCCCGGCAGGTGGAAGCCGGCAGTCTCAGCGGAGAACGTGCCCAGATTCTGTCCGGGCTCTCGGACGGGGACCGCATTGTTGCTGCCGGCGCCCATCTGCTGCATGAAGACATGCCTGTCTCTCCGATGAACGTGCGCTAGGACCCGGACATGGATATCGCCCGTTACGCCATACGCAAACCGGTCAACACCTGGCTGCTGGTACTCATCTGCCTGCTGGGTGGCATCTGGGCCATCCTCACCCTGGGGCGCCTGGAAGACCCCGCCTTCACCGTGAAAATGGCCCTTGTGGTGACACCCTATCCGGGGGCCACCGCTGAGGAGGTGGAGCTGGAGGTGACCGAGCACATGGAATCGGCCATCCAGCAGATGCCGCAGCTCAAGCGGATCACCTCGAAATCCATGCCCGGGCGTTCAGAGATCACAGTGGAGATCGAGGACTCCTATACCGGTCCGCAAATTCCGCAGATCTGGGACGAATTGCGGCGCAAGGTGGGTGACGCCCAGCCGCAACTGCCACCGGGCGCCGGGCCCAGCATGGTGCAGGATGACTTCGGTGATGTGTTCGGCATGTTCTACGCGGTCACCGCACCGGGCTTCAGTGACCGGGAGGTGCGTGATATTGCACGCCTGTTGCGCCGGGAACTGTTGACCGTGCGTGACGTGGCCAAGGTCGAAGTGCAGGGGCTGCCGCCCGAAGCCATTTATGTGGACATTCCCAACCAGCGCCTGACCACCGCCAATCTGCCACTGGACTTGCTGATCAATACCATCCAGACGGAAAACACGGTCAGGCCCGCCGGAGCCGTGCGGATTGATGACCTCAGTGTGCGCATCAGCGCCGAGCCCGGGCTGGACACCGTCAATCAGGTGGAAGCGCTACGTATTGGCCGGCCCGGTAGTACCAACCAGATCAGTCTCATGGACGTGGCCACGGTGAGCCGGCAACAGCAGGAGATCCCCAGCCAGATCATCCTGCACAATGGAGAACGTGCTTTCACGGTGGCCGTGGCGGGCGTTGCGGACAGCAATATCGTCGATATCGGTCGCCGGGTGGATGCCCATCTCGATTCCCTGTCGGATCGCATCCCGCTGGGGGTGGAACTGCAACCGATCTACCAGCAACACGAAGTGGTGGATGATTCAATTGGCAGCTTCATCACCAGCCTGGCCATGTCGATTTCCATTGTGATCGGCGTACTGTGCCTGTTCATGGGCTGGCGGGTCGGCCTGGTGGTCGGCATCACCCTGGGCCTCACCGTCATGGGCACCCTGTTCATGATGCGGATTTTTGGTATCGAAATGGAGCGCATCTCCCTCGGCGCCCTGATCATTGCCATGGGCATGCTGGTGGATAATGCCATCGTTGTCGCGGAAGGGATGTTGATCAACATGCAGCGCGGCATGAAGGCCACCAGGGCGGCCAGCGAGGCGGTGAAACGCACACAGACCCCGCTGCTGGGAGCAACCCTGATCGGTATTCTGGCCTTCTCGGGCATCGGGCTTTCCCAGGACACCACCGGTGAGTTCCTGTTCTCACTCTTTGCAGTGATTGCCATATCCCTGCTGCTGAGCTGGCTGCTGGCCATCACCATCACACCGCTGTATGGCAAATACCTGCTTCGGGTGAAGGATGCTTCCGCGGATCGAGATCCCTACAAGGGACTGCTCTACGGTCTGTACCGGGCTGTGCTGCGCGGCGCCTTGCGTTTCCGTCTGCTCACCGTGGCCGGGCTGATACTGATTACCGGCACCTCCTTCTGGGCGTTTGGCATGGTCAAGCAGTCCTTCTTCCCGGATTCCAACACGCCACTGTTCTATGTCAATTACCTGCTGCCCCAGGGGGCCGACATCCGGGCCACTGCGCGGGATGTGGAAGCCATCAACGAGATCATCTCGGCGGAAGAGGAAGTGGTCGCCGTGACCGCCTATGCGGGGCAGGGCGCCAGTCGCTTCATGCTGACCTATGAGCCGGAGCAACCCAATCCGGCCTATGGGCATTTCATCATACGTGTCGACGAGCGCGAGCAGATTCCTGACCTGGCCCGGCGACTGCGCGAACGCATCTCCGCAGCCTATCCGGCGGCCGAAGTCCGCACCCAGCGTATCGTGTTTGGCCCTCCTGCCGGGGCCGAAATCGAGGCACGTTTCCAGGGCGATGACCCGGCCATCCTGCGGGATCTGGCCAATGAAGCCGAACGCATCATGCGCAGCACGCCAGACCTGGTCGACATCCGCCAGGACTGGCGCCAGCGCGCCCTGGTGATCGACCCGATATTCAATGAGGAACGGGCCCGGGTGGCCGGCATCAGCCGCAATGACCTGGCCCGCACCCTGGAATTCGCCACCACCGGTATCCAGGCCGGCCTGTACCGGGAGGGTGAGGAGTTCATCCCCATCATCCTGCGGCCTCCGGCCGATGAACGTCTCGATCCCCAGCGCCTGCAGGAACGCATGATCTGGAGCAGCAATGAGCAGCGCTACGTGCCGGTGACCCAGGTGGTCGACGGCTTCCAGACCCGGGCCGAGGAAAGCCTGATCCTGCGTCGGGAACGGGCCCGTACACTCACCGTTCAGGCCGGGCCCTCCGGGGATCTGACAGCGGATCAGGTCTTCCGTGACATCCGGCCCCGGATCGAAGCCATTGAGCTGCCGCCAGGATATCGCTTGCAGTGGGGCGGGGAATACGAGGCCTCGGGCGAAGCCCAGGAATCGCTCGGCTCACAGTTGCCCCTGAGCTTCCTCAGCATGCTGGTGATCTCGGTGCTGATCTTCGGTTCGGTGCGGCAGCCGATCATCATCTGGTTGGTGGTACCCATGTCGATCTGCGGTGTGGTGGCCGGGCTGTTGCTCAGTGGACTGCCGTTCACCTTCACTGCATTATTGGGCTACCTGAGCCTGTCGGGCATGTTGATGAAAAACGCCATCGTGCTGGTCGATGAAATCGACGAACAGCGCCGGGAAGGCAAAAGTGACTATCCGGCCGTGCTGGACGCCAGCGTCAGTCGTCTGCGCCCGGTATTCCTGGCCGCCACCACGACCATCCTGGGTATGATTCCGCTGCTGGCTGACGCTTTCTTTGCCAGCATGGCCGTGACCATCATGGGCGGTCTGGCTTTCGCTTCGATCCTTACCCTGGTCGCTGTACCGGTCTTCTATTCTCTGTTCTTCCGCATCCGCCCGGCCTGATTCAGGTCGGCTCCGGATCCGCCACGGTGTACCAGAGGCAGTCACTGTTGGCGATCACCGGGTTGGACGTGATCATGAACAGCTTCTGTGGACGGCGAGGGAACAGCCGTCCGTTTTCCACCCTGTAGTATTCCCGGAAGTGGTTACTGCCCTCGCGATCATGCACGGCCAGGTGACGGGCGGCTGCCGGTGACAGCCAGCCCAGAAAGGTATCGGATTGCACCGCGCCGAAATTATGATGCTCGATATCCACCTTCAGGGTGATGTCGGCCCCGGGGCGGGGAGCATCGGCATAGGCCAGATTCAGAGGCTTATCCAGCTCCAGGCGCATGGGATTGTGGTAGATGTCCAGTCCCCATTCACTGTCCACGGGACTGAGAATATCGTCCTGGCCAGCAAAACGCTGCAAGCCTTCCCAGGCAAAGCGGTCCGCACTCTCTTCGAAGGCACCACCGCATTCGATGGTCAGCACGGGAATGTCCGGGGAGTCGGTTTCCATCAGGGCACCGAGTTGCAGATCGGTGACAACCAGGCGGTCCGTAAACAAGGAAACAACCGGTTCGTGCCGCCGCGCCAGGCGGGTGGCCACGGCAAACGCCGGACCCTCACCCGAGGTGTTGTGCATGTCGATCACCACTTCCGGCTCCAGCGCCGCAATCTCATCCAGCAATTTGCGGCAGACCAGCCCCTGTTCATCTATGTCCCAGGGTGGGCGAAAGCAGCGATTGTAGTCGCGCTTGTCCGGCACCTGACGATGCGTGAATACGGGATCGAGCAAGGCTGCCTCCCGACCGATCACATAGCAGTGCAGATCCACGGCCGGTTGCCAGCCACGGGGCAGGGAATCACGAAGCAGGGCGAAGAGAGCCTTGATTCCCGAGGTCTCATTGCCATGCAGCAGTGTGACCAGCACCCGGCAACGGCTGCGATCCCTGCCCGGGATGCTGATACGGCAGGGACCCTGCATGGCTTGCAGGAATTCAAGGATGTTATGGCCGATCTCCTCCGGCTCCGGTGAATGCCAGTGCCGTATCATCGTATGCCTCTCATTGCATCCCTCGCCAGCGCGCGACCGGGATGTTACTGCAACTGAACTCATGATAACTCTCCAGCATCAGGCGCAACGCTTCGGGGCGTGCGCAATGTGCTTCCAGCTCGGCCAGGCGATCGAGTTGCCAGCGCGCGGCACTGCAACGTCCTTCCACGCGCTCGGCGATGATGCCCAGGTAGTGATCACGCTCCTCGCTGGCAATGCCGATGGATTCCAGGCCGGCGTCGGCGATCGGTAGCAATTCGGCCACCAGTTCGGTGACAGGCCGCGCCTCCAGGCCCGATTGGTCCAGGCGCGGCCAGACCAGGGATGCCCCGACGCCCGCCCGGGCAGCCTGATAGAAATTGTGGGTGGCATGACGGAACGGCAGGGCGGTGATCAGATCCCGGATCTGAGGCCGGAGTCCTTCAGCCAGGCCGATGATCAGGGCACTGTTGGCCATCATGTCTGCTGGCGTGGGACCGGAAGGCAAGGCCCGCATCTCGATCCGCAGATGGCCACCGTCGGCATCATCATAGACAGGACGGTTCCACAACCAGATCGTGCCCATCTGCAGTCGCAGTTCGTTCAGCGGCGGCACCGTTGCCGCCGGATCGACCTCGCGAATGATGGGCAGCAGCGGGGTGTAAAGCCGGGTGGCTTCGGCGAACAATTCGTCGGCCCCATCGCGAAGCCAGCCATGCCCGAAATTGACCCGGGCGGGCTGCTGCCATTGTCCCGAATCCGGCGCTGACTCATTGCGGCTGTCGATGGACTTCTTGAACAGTGGAATACGCGTTTCATGCCAGAGCCGACGACCGAAGACCACGGGCGAATTGGAGGCCAGGGCTAACACCAACGGGGTCACCAACTGGATGGCATTGAATGTGTCGGTAAATGCGTCGGGCTGTACCCGGTAGTGCAGCTGGAAAGAGGTGTTCGCGCCTTCCAGTGTGATGTCGTCGGTGGCCAGGGACAATTCATCCTGGCCCCGGATGTCAATCCGGAACAGGCCATCACGCTCTGTCCGCAGGCGTTCGCGTAATGCGTGATAACGAGGCAGATCGGTCATGGTGCGATGATCGAAATCCTCCAGCGCCAGGGTAGGCAGGATGCCCACCGGCACGATGCGGCCACCATGCACCGCCGCTTCCCGCCCCATGGCCTGCAATGCGCCCTGCAATTGCTTCTCGGTATGGAAGAAGGGTTGTTCGGCAATGGCCACGGGGGCGAGATTATATTCAAGATTGAAGCGATTGAGCTCCAGGGTCAGCTGCTCATCGGCCATGCCCGCCAGGATTTCCTGGTTGCGACCCAGAGGCCGGCCCTTTTCATCAATGATGTAGACTTCCAGTTCGGCGCCCATGCTGCCCGGGCCCCGCCCGAATTGTGGATCAGCGAGCAACTCACGCAAACGGTCCAGATCATCCGCCAGGCCCCGTCGGAATCGAGCGTATTCCTGTTCTGAAAAATGCGTCCTGTCAACCGACTGACCCAAAGGTGCCACTTCTCCGTACAATCTGCTGAATCGATCCGGCTGTCAGTGTACTCAGCCGTGGTGCATAATGGTAGTTTACCGCGTTGAAGGAGTCCGCCCGTGAAAAATCTCTTGTCGCTCATCACCCTGAGCCTGTGTATTCATTCATCCGCAATGGCCCTGGACCCGGAAGACCCGCGTCTGGCTGATGTGCTCAACATCCGGCAATACAGTGAAAGTTTCGCCAGTGCCGGCCAACCCACTGTAGAACAGTTTGCCATGCTGCAGGAAGCTGGCTTTGAGCAGATCATCTATATCGCGTTCACGGATAATGCCAATGCCGTGCCCAATGCCGACAAGATCGTCAAGGACCTGGGCATGGATTACCTGCACATCCCCGTGGACTGGAACAATCCCACCGCACGTGACTTCCAGGCCTTCGCGGATGCCATGCAACGCAACCAGGGCCGCAAGACCCTGCTGCATTGCCAAGTGAACGCCCGGGCGACGGCCTTCAGCTTTCTTCACCGGGTGATCCATGAAGATGTGCCGGTGGCGCAGGCCAAGGCAGATATGAACAGCTTCTGGCAACCCAATGAAACCTGGCGTGACCTGATCTTCGAAGTGCTGGAGCAACATGATGTTTCTCCGCATTGCGAAGGCTGCGACTGGACCCCGTCAACCGTTGGTAGTTGAGGAACCTCTGAATAACTCTATAACCGCTCTGGCCTTCAGCCAAAGTAGGGCGCCATGACGCCCCTGACCCAGAACAGTATCAACGGCACCGTCAACAGACTGATCACGGCTCCGGAGCGTGCCATCTGCAAGACCGTCAGTCGATTGCTGCTGAACACAATGGCATTGGGTGGTGTCGCTACCGGCAACATGAAAGCACAGGATGCTGCCATGGCCACCGGAATGGTCAGGTAAAGCAGGGGCAGCTCCAGGCTCAGCGCCAGGGATGAGGTCAGCGGCAGCATGGTGGCTGCCGTGGCCGTATTGCTGGTGACATGGCTGAGGGACATGATCATCACGATCACTCCGGCCATGATCAACCAGATCGGCAGCCCGGCGAGGGCGTGCAGTGCGTCGGCCGCATGACCGGCCAGACCGCTCGATTCAATGGCACTGCCCAGACTGAGACCACCACCGACCAGTAACAGCACGCCCCAGGGCAGACGACGGGCACTCTCCCAGTCCATCAGAAATTGCAGACGCTTCCATTCCGCCGGTACCACAAAGAACAGCAGTGCCCCCAGAATCGCGATGCCGGCGTCGGACAGGCCCAGTCCAGGAAACTGTGCTTCCACCAGGGGGCGCGTCAGCCAGGCCAGGGCGACTACACAGAATATCGTCGCCACTGCCTTTTCCGGACCTTTCATGGCGCCCAGCTCACCGCGCTCCTGATCGAGCATCACACCAACACCGGAAAGCTCTTTTTTCTCAAGGGGGTACACCACACGAGTCAGGATCACCCAGGCTGTTGCCAGCAGGATCATCGACAGCGGGAAAGCGAACATCATCCATTCCCCAAAACTTATCTGGATATCGTGATTGTCCGAAAGGTACCCCGCTAGAATGGCATTGGGCGGGGTGCCTATGATGGTGGCCATGCCACCGATGTTGGCCGCTGCCGCAATACCCAATAGCAGGCACAGCCCCAGGTTCTGATGCCCCTTTTCCGGCGTACCCGAATCCACAAGATTTAGTACTGACAGTGCTATTGGCAACATCAGTGCCGCCGTGGCGGTATTGCTGACCCACATGCTCAGTCCGGCGGTGGCGATCATGAAACCGGCGACCACCCGATCCGGACGGGTTCCCGAAACGGACAACACCAGCAAAGACAGGCGTCGATGCAGCCCCCAGCGCTGGATGGCCTCGGCCAGTATGAATCCGCCCAGAAAGAGAAATATCAGAGGGTTTGCGTAAGGTGCCGCCGCTTCCTCGATGGGACGAACATCCAACAGAGGCAACAGGGCGACAGGAAGCAGGGCGGTAATGGCAATCGGCAATGCCTCGGTCACCCACCAAACGGCCATCAGCACCGTCAATGCCAATGCAGCCCAGGCAGATGGCGAAATTTCCCCCTGCGGTCCAACCCACAGAAGAAACAGAAACAGCACCGGCCCCAGAAGAAACCCCAGGTGCACCCGCCAGCGTGACAATTGCACAATGAAAGAAGGCTCAGCGGAACTCAACAGATTGTGGGAACGGAACCGTTTACGCGAAAGCATCCTGCCATATCCCGGTGTCATCAGCGGAGCTTCATTCGAGCATGTCCACACAAGCACAATCAAGTGGTCACCGGCACCGTGGTCATTCGTCGGCCCAAATCAGATATCGCTTTGTCCTGCATCAAAGCAGGGCTCTCGGAAAAGGACCTAGCGTGATACATTCGTACCATGATTACATCCCTACTATTTCCGGTAATCTTTATTACCGGAAATAGTGTAACAACCGTGAAACTGCGCATATATAACTGAAAATACTCACTTCATCATATTGATATTAAATGAGTTACTATGCATAAAACTAAGCCTGAACAGACAAGCTTGAACATGAATATCAGTCAGGCAGCCCGAATATCCGGGTTATCGACAAAGATGATTCGCCACTATGAACAGATCGGCCTGCTCAACCATGTGCAACGCAGCAGCGCCGGTTACCGGGAATTCTCCGACCATGACATCCAGATGCTCGGCTTCATCCGACAGGCTCGTGTGCTCGGTTTCCCGATCGAGCAGATCCGTGCCCTGCTTGAACTCTGGCAGGATCCGCAGCGCAGCAGTCACGCGGTCAAGGAAGTAGCCACAGAGCACCTTTCACAGGTCGAAGAGAAATTGCAGGAATTGCAGGCCATGAAACGGACCCTGGAACAGATGATCCGCGCCTGCGCGGATAATGATCAGCCACACTGCGCCATACTGGACGGCCTGGCTCCCCGTGCTCCATGACCCCTTGAAAAAGAAATTCCTGCTCCACGCTTGACCTTCCCATGATGGGAAGCTTGATACTTGCCAGCATCTACTGTTCCGGAATCTCGGGAGGAATGTCAGGCCATGGCTACAACAGGAAATCAGAACGGCAGCAAAAACGGCGGCGACGGGGACATTGCTGAATTCGAGCTGATCGTACCCGGCATGGGTAGCGACCACTGCGCCGGTATTGTGCGCAAGACGCTGCAACGCATCGAGAGCATCGAGCAGATTGACACCAACATCGCCAGCCACCGAGTCCGGATCCGCAGCCACGACCCGGAACTGCAGACCGAAACCCTGAAACAGGCGGTGGAGAACGCAGGCTATGACGTGGCCCGGGCCAGCCGCTCGGACGATGAGCAAAAAGCCGATGCGGACGACGACGCCGCGATCGATGAAGCCTATCTCGATCAGGCCAAAAAACGCCTCTGGATCGCCGCCATCCCGACCACACTCATCATGATCCTGATGATGCCGCATATGTTCTGGCAGCCGATACCCGCTTACCTGGCCATCATCTCCATCCTGGCGTTCCCCGTGGTGTTCCTGTACGGCGGAGCGGCCACTCACAAGGCTGCCTGGCGCTCACTGCGCAACCGCAATGCCAATATGGATGTACTGATCTCCATGGGCAGCCTGCCGCCCTACTTCATTGGTCTGGCGGGCTTTTTCTTTGAAATGACTTCATTCATGGAAATGGCCGCCACCATCATGACCTTCCATCTGCTGGGACGCTACCTGGAAGCCCGGGCCAAGGGGCGCGCTTCGCAGGCCATCCGTCACCTGCTCGACCTCGGTGCCAAGACCGCGCATGTGGAGCGGGACGGCAAGGAAGTTGAAATTCCGGTACAGGAACTTGCAGTGGACGACATCATGCTGATCCGTCCCGGCGACAAGATCCCCACCGACGGCGAAGTCCTGGACGGCGAAAGCCATATTGATGAATCCATTGCCACAGGTGAATCGGTGCCGGTACTCAAGACACCCGGCGACACACTGATCGGGGCCACGGTGAACAAGGAGGGACGCCTGCGCGCCAGGGCCACGCGCATCGGTGGCGACACCTTCCTCTCTCAGGTGGTGCGTCTGGTGGACGAAGCCCAGGGCTCGCGGGTGCCCATTCAGGAATTCGCTGACCGCATGACTGGCCGATTTGTGCCGCTGGTGATTGTGATTGCTGCCGTCAGCTTCGGCGTGTGGCTGTTTGCCGCCGACACGCTGCGTCCGATACTCGAATGGGGCGCCAACTTCCTGCCTTGGGTCGATCCCAACGCGAGCGCGCCCGTGCTTGCAACACTGGCCGCAGTCGCCGTACTGGTCATCGCCTGTCCCTGTGCATTGGGCCTGGCCACACCGACGGCCCTGATGGTGGGCTCGGGCATCGGCGCCGAACGCGGCATCCTGATCCGCTCGGGCGAGGCCATCCAGACCTTCAAGGACATCCGTGTCATCGTGCTCGACAAGACCGGCACCATCACACGCGGCGAGCCTGAACTGACGGACGTGGTCTGCGCGGAGGGAGTTGAGGAAACAACACTGCTGCAACTGGCCAGCAATGTCGAAAACGCCTCCGAGCACCCCATCGCCCGCGCCATCGTGGACGGTGCACGGGAGCGCGGCGTTGAGCCGGGTGAGGTGACGGATTTCCGCTCCGCCGGGGCACGAGGGGTATCCGGAAACGTGGATGGAAAAACGGTACTGATCGGCAACCGCCTCCTACTCGAAGAAGAGGGTATCAGTGATCTGGAAGCGCTGGATCGATCACTCGGGGAGCTGGAATCACAGGGCCGAACCGCTGTCATCGTCGCTGTCGATGGTCGCGCCGCTGGTATTGTTGCCGTGGCTGACACCATTAAGGATGAATCGGCCGAGGCCATCCGGGGCATGCACGAGCTGGGCCTGCACGTGGTGATGATCACCGGTGACAATGAACGGGCCGCCCGCGCCGTGGCGGACGAGGTCGGTATCGATGAGGTTCAGGCCGGCGTGCTGCCTGATGGCAAGGTGGACGCCATTACCGCACTGCAGGAAAAATACGGCCAGCATGTGGCCATGGTGGGTGACGGCATCAATGACGCCCCCGCCCTCACCAGTGCCAATGTCGGCATTGCCATTGGTGCCGGTGCCGACATCGCCATCGAAGCGGCCGATGTGACCCTGGTGCGCGGCGAGCTTACGGCCGTGGTCGAGGCCATGGAACTGTCGCGACGCACATTCCGCAAAATCGTGCAGAATCTGTTCTGGGCCAGCGGCTACAACGCCGCCGCCATTCCGATTGCCGCCTTCGGGCTGCTGCACCCCATGATCGGTGTGATTGCCATGACCACCAGCTCATTGTCCGTGATCGGCAACTCTCTGTTGCTAAAACGACAATTCCATAGCATTGATAAAGGAGCCGACCAGAAATGACTTCATCGTGCTGTAGCAGCAGTCCTCCGGAGCTGCCCGAAGAAGGAATACGGCAAAGCTCTATCGGAAGTGTAAAACTGGCCGTGAGCGGGATGCACTGCGCCTCCTGTGTTGGTCGTGTGGAAAAAGCCCTGCAACAGGCTCCGGGCGTGGCTTCTGTGTCGGTCAATCTGGCCAGGGAGCAGGCGCGGATCATTCCTGCTGATTCGGGCGATCATGTCGATGATTGGATCGCTACGCTGAAACAGGCCGGATACGAAGCCCGGGCACTGGATTCAGGCGGTCTGGCCGAAGATCGTCAGCGGCGAGAGCAGGCTGAAGAACAGAAAGTCCTGCGTCGCGCCTTGCTGACCGCTGCGGCGCTCACACTGCCGGTTTTCATCATGGAGATGGGCTCGCATTTCGTTCCACCCTTTCATCACTGGCTGAACAGCACACTGGGGCAACAGCCCAACTGGATACTCCAGTTCGTCCTGTCCAGCATCGTGTTATTCGGCCCCGGGCGGGTGTTTTTCCGCCTCGGCGTTCCCGCGTTGTTGCGAGGCGCCCCCGAAATGAATTCCCTGGTTGCTCTGGGCACCTCGGCCGCCTGGACCTATTCGGTGGTGGCGACCTTCCTGCCCGGGGTTCTGCCGGAAGGCACGGTCAATGTCTACTTCGAAGCCGCCGCCGTGATTGTCACACTGATACTGCTTGGACGTTATCTGGAGGCCCGTGCCAAAGGGCGCACCAGCGAAGCCATCACTCGCCTGCTGGACATGCAGGCGCGCAGCGCGAGGGTATTGCGCGGTGGAAAAGCGGTTGAAGTGGCACTCGACGACATTGAACCCGGCGACCTGATCCAGGTGCGTCCGGGTGAAAAAATCCCCCTGGACGGCTCTGTCACCGAGGGACAATCCCATGTGGATGAATCCATGATCAGTGGCGAACCGATGCCTGTAGAAAAAGAAACGGGAGACCCGGTGGTCGGCGGCACCATCAATGGCAATGGCAGCCTGGTGTTCCGGGTGGAAAAAGTCGGTGACGACACCCTGCTGGCCCAGATCATCCAGCTGGTGGAGCAG
>PWQG01000343.1 GCA_003556835.1 Gammaproteobacteria bacterium | reverse complement strand
GTGAAATACCCCCGCAGTTTTGATCTTCCGGATACGGCAAGCATGCGCCGTCTGCTCGATCTGGCGCGTGAGCTTGGTCACAATCTGCTGGACACAGCGCACGCCTATGGCAGCAGCGAAGAGCGCCTGGGGCAGGTCCTGGACAATCGACAAGACTGGATACTCTGCAGCAAGACCGGTGAAGAGTTCGAAAACGGCGCATCCCGATTCGATTTCAGCGCGGCCCATACCCGCTTCAGTGTGGAACGCAGCCTGAAACGGCTGCGCACCGACTACCTGGACATGGTCATGGTGCACTCTGATGGCAATGATCGACAGATCATCGAGCAGAGTGACTGCATCGAGACACTGCAGCGCTGCCGCGAATCCGGACTGATCCGCTGCATCGGCTTTTCCGGCAAGACGGTCGCAGGCGGACTGATGGCACTGGAGTACTGCGAGGCGGTCATGGTGAGTTACAACCCCTCACAGACCGGGGAGGAAGCCGTGATCGATACCGCTGGAGAAATGGGCAAGGCAGTATTGGTCAAGAAAGCATTGAACAGTGGTCATCTCAGCAAGCTGGAGAATCCGGTCGAACGGGTCATGTCCTTCATTTTTTCACACCCTGCCGTAACATCAGTGATCAGTGGCACCTTGAACCCGAAGCATCTGCAACAGAATGCGGCCGCTGTACGCGCAGCACTGGACGTCGAACAGAGCGACGGTGCCTGAAGCGGCCGGTCAGCGCCACCGATCAGGACCGATCGACACCACTCGAGTGCGCTTTTACAGGGTCAGGTTGCATCCATCACAGATCAACATTTTCTGCATCCGACCGGGCTGACTGCCTCGTGTCGACAATACTTCCAGCAAAGGCTGCCAGACCGGCTCGAGGCCGACGTTGCCAAACGGCAGGCCGGTCAATGCCCGCATGGCGGGGGTCGGATCGACATTCTCCAGCAACTGCAACAGGAGCTGCTCTGTCATGGACCGGACCGGGCGCAGATCATGGCGCTGCCAATCGGTCACACCGGCCAGCGCGGCCGCCGCTTCCATGGCTTCAGGCAGACTGCCCAGCGCATCGACCAGCCCTACCTCCAGCGCGCGGCTGCCACTCAGGACACGCCCCTGGGCCAAGGCTTCGACTTCGTCCACCGACAGGTCACGACCATCGGCGACCACCTCGATAAAACGGCGATAGGCATCCTCGATATTGCGTGACAGAATCCCTTCCATCTCTTCGCTCAGACCGCCAAGGGGATCTCCGCCACGAGACAGGGACGTTGTGCCAACACCATCCACCCCTACGCCGATCCTGTCCAGGGCATTCTCGAAGGTTGGCAACAGGCCGACCACACCGATCGATCCGGTGATCGTGGTGGGTGAGGCCCAGATTTCATCGGCGGTTGACGCAATCCAGTAGCCACCGGAAGCCGCGGTGGCACCCATGGAAACGACCACGGGCCGGCCTTCCGCCTGGATTCTCGCCAACTCGCTGCGGATTGCCTCGGAAGCCAGCATGCCACCACCGGGCGAATTGATCCGCACCACCAGGGCCCGGATCGCGTCGTCAGTCCGCACCTCACGGAGCAGCTGCATTGCCCGGTCTTCACTGATCACCGCTCCCGGCTGCGAGCCCGGTACAATCGTGCCTTCGGCCGTCCATACCGCAATGCGATTGCTGGAAGTGACCGGCATCGGATCAAAAGTGTCCAGCAGATAATCGCGGAAATGCACCTGGCTGAAGGTACCGTTATGCTCCCCGACGCGCGACATCATCTGACGCCGAAAAGATTCCTGATCAGCCAGTTCATCCACCAGGCCCTGTTCGACGGCCACGCGCGCCAGGTCACCGCCGGAATTCTCGACCAGTTGCGGAAAATCATTGGCATACGCCAAAATCCGCTCAGACGGGATATCCCGGGCAGCCGACAATCGCTCGACATAACGGGCCCACAGTTCATCAACCAGTTGCTGATTGTTCTCCCGCGCTTGCTGCGACATGTCCATCCGCTCCCAGGGTTCGGCCGCCGCCTTGAACTCGCCGGCCTGAAAGACGTGCATATTGACGCTCAGGTTTTCCAGCAGGTCGCGGAAATACAATTGATTGCCGCCATAACCCTGCAACATGAGATTGCCCATGGGATGCAGGATGACGCTGTCGGCGTGGGCGGCCAGGGCATACTGACCCTGGCTGTAGTAAGCACCGTAGGCGTGCACCGGCTTGCCGCTGCGCTCGCGGAAGCGGAGCAGGGCCTCTTCCAGGGTTTCCATATGGGCCGGGCTGATACCCAGCAGTTCGTCCAGGTGCAATACCAGGCTGGTGATGCGCGGATCCGTGGCGGCCCGGTCCAGGGCATCCAGCAGGTCCTGCAGCAATGTGTTCTGGATGGCAGCGCCACCGAGCAACATGGTGGTCAGATCCGGCTCGCCGCGCGTTTCCACGATGGCTCCGCTTGGCGCGAGCACCAGGGCTGCGGTGTCCGGCACCGTGACGCGGGCCGGACCGGAAAACACGGCGAAAAGAATGAAGCCGAGGATGAGCAGAAAAAACAGGCGCCCCAGAATGGTGCGGAGCAGGTCGATACCGCGACCGATGCCTTTGAAAAACCCTTTCATGTGTTCTGTCCCGAATCAGAAAAGCGGATGAACTGGCTGTGCCATGGCAATCATACAGGATGTTCGGGCTGTGGTAATCCGGCAGGGGAGTTGCGGGCAGGAAAGCCGGGCCGTCGACCAGGGGAGACCCGGCATCGACCACCCGGCATCATATCAGGCTGTCAGAAGTTTCGCCTTCTCCCCAACCAGTCGCCCCTGGTAACGGGCTATCGATAGTTCGCGCTCATCGGGCTGGCGCGATCCGTCTCCGCCAGCCAGCGTGGAAGCACCGTAGGGTGTGCCGCCACCGGGCTGACTGATGTCGAACAGCTCCGGGGTGCCGTAACCCAGGGGCACAATGATCATGCCGTGGTGCGCCAGCGTGGTCCAGGTGGAAGTGATGGTCATCTCTTCACCGCCGCCGGTTCCCGTGGATGTGAAGACACTGGCCAGCTTACCGTGCAGGGTACCGTTGGCCCACAGGCCACCGGTCTGATCGAGGAAGTTGCGCATCTGCCCGGACATATTGCCGAACCGGGTCGGCACTCCGAAGATGACCGCATCGTAGTCACCGAGCTCGGCCGGTTTGGCCACCGGTGCTGACTGATCCGTCTTGCCACCGGCATTGCGGAAGGCTTCCTCATCCATGGTCTCCGGCACTCGCTTGACGGTCACCTCTAGACCGTCAATTTCACGAGCGCCGTCGGCGACCGTCTGTGCCATGGTTTCGATATGTCCGTACATGGAATGATAGAGCACCAGTACTTTTGCCATTGCTGAAAACCTCTGTTTGCTTCGTTATGTGGAACGTTGCAAACAGCTTACGCCAGCGGCTCCCCGCAATGGGCGGAGAAAGTGGTGCCCGTGGATCAGCTTATACGATCAACCGCCAGGCATGGGGCTGACACCGAACAGCCAGACATGCAGGTAGGCGGCAAAGAAATACCACAGCACAAGGCCCCCGACGATCGTGCCGGCCGTTGCCCTGGCATTGCTCGCTTCCGGTTCTTTGCCAGCCAGCCGGTCGCGCCGGCGCAGCACCACAAAGCCGGCGACCGCCCAGGCCAGGAAACTGCCGAACAGCAGGATATCGGCCACGGTGCCATTGGCCAGCAGGTGCGAGAGCGCCCAGAGCTTGACCGCGGCCAGCATCGGGTGTCCCAGTTTTGCCCGGATCGCATTACCCGGCACATAGGTTGCGACAAGAAGGATGAACACCGGCACCATCAGCAACAGCACAAGATGCCGCAGCCCGACTGGCGGCATCCAGATCCAGGTCGGCTCCATCCGCGCCTGGCCGTAACCGATGACAATCAACACCAGTCCGACCAGGGACAAAACCGCATAAATGCCTTTCCAGGCCGGCTTGCCCAGCTTGCTGATCTGCTGCTCGCGCCAGGCCGGTGCCAGCAACCCTGTTGAATGTACGCCAAGGAAAAGTATCAGTCCTGCCACAAGCCATATCATGGGCCATGTCTCCTGTTGTCTTATCGATTGTCGGAACTGGTACCGGACCAGGATGCCGCAGCATACCGCATTCATTTCACGGGGGACATCCTGCGACACTATGCCACATTCCTGTGCTCTGGACGCCGCCCTTATACTTCGCTGCAGAAACTTTCCGCTAACAGGAGCCAGACCGGATGCACACACTCACCCGCCGATTGCTGCCACTGAGCATCATGCTCAGCTGCACCGCCGCCGCTCAGTCCGTGGAAGAAATCATTGTCACCGGGGTGATCGACACCCACACCGTGCGCACCGACGACACCATGGTGGCCCCGGCCGACACGGCGCAACTGCTGCGCCAGATGCCCGGTGCCAACATCAACAAGAACGGCGAATTGACCGGCATCGCCCAGTACCGGGGCATGTACGGTGATCGCATGAATGTCTCCATCAACGGCGCCAAGATCAGCTCGGGTGGTCCCAATGCCATGGACGCACCACTGCACTATGCGCCCGTGGCCCTGCTCGAATCACTGACCATCAACCGCGGCATCACCCCGGTCAGCGCCGGCCAGGAGACCATTGGTGGTAATGTCAACGCGGAAACCTACTCCGGTGATTTCGGCCTGGGTGATGACTTCAGGTTCAGCGGCCGGACCTATGTCGGCGGGCAGACGGTCAACGACGGCCTGGTGGCCAGTGGTTTCTTTTCCCTGAGCAATCGCAACCACATTTTCCGCAGCTTCCTGATGAAGGAAAAAGCCGACGATGCAGAATTTGCCCGTGGCAGCATCACCCCTTCCGAATTCGACCGTGAGCGTTATGACCTGGGCTACAGCTACCAGCAGGGCGATCACGAGTTCAGTATCGACTATGCGCGTAATGAAACCGGCTACGCTGGCAACGCCGCCCTGCCCATGGATATCGCCGCGGTAGACAGTGACCTGTTCAATTCCCGCTACGAGTGGCAGGGCGCCGATCTCACCGTCACCGCCAAACTGGCCTATAACGAAGTCGAGCACCTGATGAACAACTTCGATCTGCGCCGCCCGCCCCAGGATAATGACATGGGACCCGGCACCATGCGCTACCGCCAGGCTTTCACCACCGGTGACAGCCTGGATGCCTCGCTGAGCGCGGAGCGTTTCGTGGACAATGGCAGCTGGTTGTTCGGTGTCGACGCGCACCTTGCCGATCACAATGCGGTCATCAGCAACCCCAACCAGCCCATGTTCTACGTGGATAACTTCAAGGACGTGGAGCGCAATATTGTCGGTGGCTTTATCGAGCGCGACATGGCACTGCTCGATCGCATGAACCTGCGGGCCGGCCTGCGTTACAACCGGGTGAGCATGGACGCCGGCGAGGTTTCGGCCAATATGAACCCGATGGACATGCCCTCGGGCATGCCCTTCATGATGAACATGCTGGCGGCCAACCTGGCGGGAGCCTTCAACGATCAGGAACTGCGTCAGACCGATGACAATGTCGATGCTTTTGCCCGACTCAGCATCGACACGGACTCGGATATCAGCTGGTACATCGGTGCTGCGCACAAATCCCGCTCACCGTCCTACCAGGAACGCTATCTATGGGCTCCCATGGAATCCACCGGTGGCCTGGCCGACGGCAACACCTATATCGGTGATCCTGACCTGAAACCGGAAACCGCGCTGGAGTTCGAGTTCGGCTTCGATCTGGAAACGGCCCGTTACAGCCTCTATCCGAGGGCCTTCTACAAGGATGTGAGCGATTACATCCAGGGCACGCCTTCACAGAATGAGCTTGCCAACAATTTTGCACAGTTGATGGCCAATATGGGCATGGGCCGACCGCAACCGTTGCAGTTCAGCAACGTGGACGCCACCCTGTATGGATGGGATGTGGAAGCCGGATACAGCCTCAGTGAGCGCATTGAATTGCGGGCCGTGGCCAGCATGGTGCGCGGGGAGCGCGATGACATCGATGACAATCTGTACCGGATTGCGCCCGACAACCTGATTTTGGCCGCCGACTATCTGGGCAATGACTGGATGGCTTCGCTGGAATCGGTCAACTACCGGCGCCAGGGCCGCGTCTCGGCAACCAACCAGGAAACCGAAACCTCAGGCTACTCCATCATCAATCTCAGTGGCCGTTTCAATCCCACACAGGACCTGGAACTCGGCATCGGCATCAACAACCTGCTCGACCAGCAGCACCGGGATCACCTGGCCGGTTTCAACCGGGCCTTCAATCCGGATATCGGTATGCGCGAACGCCTGCCGGGCCTGGGTCGCAACTTCTATGGCCGCATGATGTGGTATTTCTGAGCCGGTCGGGTATCAGAAGGTGGCAATCGGGTTCAGCGGCGAGCCCGTGCCACCGGGTACCTTCATGGGGGCCGCCGTGAACAGGAATTCCCAGCGGTTTTCCGCGGCGGCCGCTTCAGCCAGGGCTTCCAGCTCGAGATTATCGAAGATCAGGGTGCCCATGGCATGCAGCAGGAGCAGATGCACCGGCAACGGGTACCCCTCAATGCCGGAAGGCGTGACGTCCATCGCCACATCACTGCCCACCACCGCCACTTCCCGCTCATGCAGCAGTTCCACCGCACTCACGTGCAGCCCGGCCGCCGTCTGCCCCACGTCCCAGGGGCCTTCGGCCGCACGTCGGGCCCAGCGGCCGGTGCGCAGTAAGACCACGTCGCCGCGTTGCAGACGCACACCAGCTTCCTCTTCCCAGGCCTCGATATCCTCGCGGTAGATGGCCGTGCCGGGCTCAAGCCAGCGCTCCCCGAAATGACGCGGCATATCCAGCAGCACCCCACGACTCACAATGCCATCACCAGCCGCCCGGATATCCAGGCGCGCGCAACCGTCCTCACTGATCTCCTCAGCGGAAAAGCCGTTGTACATGCGACCGTCGTGCACAAGGTGGCAGAGGGCATCGAGGTGGGAGTGGGAATAGCCGTGGAAATTGACCCCGATGTCATCCAGGGCCCAGGGGAAACCGCCCTCGGCGGTCGCTGTCATCTCATGGCGATAGGGATTGGCATTGTCCACGGACGGCTCGGTCAGGGTTTCCTGGGCCAGGGACACCACCCGGCCGCTGCGGATCAGACTGGCAGCGGCCACCCGAACCTCGGGGGTGATGAAATTCAGCGTGCCGGCTTCATCGTCATCCCCCCAGCGCCCCCAATTGGAGAGACGCTCGATCAGATCCTCGATGACTTCCGGCGATACGGCATGTTCCGGCTGTGCGTTGGCAGAACCTGCCACCATCATCAGCAGCAACGACACAATTGGGCAAAAGACAAATTTTCTTGTTCTTTTCAACATGCTGAACCCCTCCCGGGTAGCCGAAATCGAACAGTTGGTCGACCATTGTCACAAAATGCCCCGAAGTCCACAATTGCTTCTGGAGCCATAACTTAGTAGTCTCTTGGGTCAGACTCGGTAATAAACAAGTATAACCATGTGTCCGGGCACCAGCCTGAACACCTCCATTCCCCAGAAGAAGACCCCATGGAGTGATACGGTGAATCCCAAACTGACTCGAAGACGATTTATCAAGGCCGCCATCTTCACCGGCGCAGCGGCCAGCAGTGGCGCGGGCTGGTATATGGCCAGCGCGCAGTCGCGACAACAGGGGGCGGTCGAACGACTGGTCTCGCTGAACATCAACGGCCGGACCCGCCGCGTGGATGTGGCGCCCCAGGAAACCCTGGCGCACACCCTGCGCTACAGACTCAACCTGACCGGCACCAAGCTGGGCTGCAACCGCGGCGAATGCGGCAGCTGCACGGTCATCGTTGAAGGCACCACCCACTACGCCTGCTCCACCCTGACCCACTCGGTCAAGGGCAAGGAAGTGACCACAGTGGAAGGTCTGCGTGCGGCGGACGGCACCCTGCACCCGGTACAGCAGGCCTTTGTGGACGAACTCAGTCCCCAATGCGGCTTCTGTACTCCCGGCCAGGTGATGTCGGCAGTCGCACTGCTGAACACCAACCCGAGACCCTCACGGGAAGAGGCACGCCAGGCGATGGCCGGCAACCTCTGCCGTTGTGGAGCCTATGATCACTATCTGAACGGCGTCATGCGCGCCTCGGGGCAATTGTCATGAGTTATATGCATATTGGTAAGGATTTCACGCCTCCCTGTGTGGAAGGCAAAGTGACCGGCGCCGCCCGTTATGCGGAAGATTTCCGCAAGGAAGGCATGGTCTTCGCCCGTCTGTTGACCAGCCCGCTACCCAGTGGCCGCATCCTGCGTATCGACACATCCGAAGCGCTGGCCATGGATGGTGTGCTGGACATCATCACCGCCGATGACCTGGGCGAACCGGAACCCCCGGCCAACCCCATGCTGGCCAAGGACTACATCAGCTACGTCGGCCAACCGATCCTGGCGGTGGCTGCGATCAGTGAAGCGGTTGCCGAAGCTGCGCTGGAGAAGATCGTCATCGACTTCGAGCGCCGCGAGTTCGTCACCGACCCGCTGGACAGCCTGGTCGAGGGCGGCCCCAACGCCTACCCCCAGGGCAACACCCTGGTGCAGACGGAACAGGCAGCCGCTGGCACCACACAGGCTGGCTCGGCCGTGGACGCGATCAAGTGGACCAATGACCAGGTC
>PWQG01000056.1 GCA_003556835.1 Gammaproteobacteria bacterium | reverse complement strand
TTGCTTTTTCAATGTCTGCTTTTCCTGCTCTAACTGCAGATAATTCAATAAATTGTGCATCAATTAGTTTAGAAATTAGTCTTGCAAGGGTTGTTTTCCCACAACCTGGAGGTCCCCAAAAGCGTCTTCCACCAGGGAGCGGAAACGCTCATCGAGCACCAGCAGAAGATCAATGCCCTGCAAACGGCAATGATCGGCGAAATCCTGTATCAATCCTCCCCCGATCAGCAGATTGCCAAGGAACTTGGTCGGATTTACCAGGGCCACGCGCCGCCAACCGTCGCTCCATGCAGCTCCGAACCCCGCTTCCTTTCCGCTCACGATTTCGCTCGCCCTCCGGATCGGCTAGACTATGCCGCCTTGGTATGTCATGAACCCGTTCGCATTGGACGGGCACAATACGGATTTTGTTTTCAAGCAAGGACAAGTCTATATGAAAGTCACGGTATTCGGGACCGGGTATGTGGGGCTGGTGACCGGCGCCTGCCTGGCGGAATCGGGCCACGAAGTGCTCTGCATGGATGTCGACACGAAAAAGATCGAAGCACTGGACCAGGGCCGGGTACCGATTTACGAACCGGGGCTCGAGATCATCGTCGCCGACAACCGGGAACGCGGCACGCTGACGTTCAGCAGTAATGTGCGGGAAGCGGTGGACTTCGCTGATATCCTGTTCATCGCCGTGGGCACCCCGCCCGACGAAGACGGTTCAGCCGACCTGCAATACGTGCTTGCGGTGGCCGAGGGCATCGGTCGGGAAATGGATCGGCCCAAGACCGTGATCAACAAATCCACCGTGCCCGTCGGTACGGCTGACCGCGTCCGCCAGAGGCTGCGCGAAACACTGGCTGAACGTAACACCCCACTGGCTTTCGAGGTTGCATCCAATCCGGAATTTCTCAAGGAAGGTGCGGCGGTCGCCGACTTCATGAAACCGGATCGTATTATCATTGGCACGGACAGCGAGGAGGTACGCAAACAGCTCAGCGAACTGTACGCACCTTTCAATCGCAGTTCGGACCGGATTCTGTTCATGGACGTGCGGGCCGCCGAGCTGACCAAATATGCAGCCAATGCCATGCTGGCCACCAAGATCAGCTTCATGAATGAGATGGCCAACCTGGCCGAAAGCCTGGGTGCGGATATCGAACAGGTCCGCCTGGGCATCGGCTCGGATCCGCGTATCGGTTATCACTTCATCTACCCCGGTATCGGGTTCGGAGGCTCCTGCTTTCCCAAGGACGTGCAGGCTCTGGAACGTATGGCACGGGAGCAGGATCAGCCGATGGAACTGATCCAGGCCGTTGATCGCGTCAACCAGCGGCAGAAGCAACGGCTGATCGAACGCATCCGCAATCACTACGGTGACACCCTTCGTGGCAAGGTGTTTGCTGTGTGGGGTACGGCATTCAAGCCGCGCACCGACGACATGCGAGAAGCGCCCAGCCGGGTCATCATGGAAGCCCTCTGGCAGGCCGGCGCCCGCATCCAGGCCTACGATCCGGAGGCCCTGGAAGAAGTGGAGCGGCTCTATGGCCCGCGCGATGACCTGCGCCTGATGGGAACCCGCGACGCCGCCCTGCAGGTTGCCGATGCACTGATCATCTGTACCGAATGGCAACACTTCCGTGTGGTCGACTTTGCCCAGCTGGCCGGGCAACTGGCCGACCGGGTGATTTTTGATGGCCGCAACCTGTATGATCCGGCCACGGTCGCCCGGCACGGCCTGCGTTATTACGCCATCGGCCGGGGCGATTCCCTACAGCACATCCCAGGAGAACAGTCATGAGCAACATCCTGACACCCGGCGCCCGTTTTCGGGCCGCACTGGCAGCCAACAGCCCCCTGCAGGTGGTGGGCACGATAAACGCCTACACCGCCATGCTCGCCGAGCGCGCCGGCCATCGGGCAATCTATGTGTCTGGTGCCGGGGTCGCCAATGCCTCCTTTGGCCTGCCAGACCTGGGCGTGACCAGTCTCAATGACGTGGTCACCGATGTCGCGCGGATCACCGGTGCTTGCGACCTGCCCCTCCTGGTGGACATTGACACCGGTTGGGGTGGCGCCTTCAATATCGCCCGCAGCATCCGGGAAATGGAGCGCGCCGGCGCAGCCGCAGTGCATCTGGAAGACCAGGTTGCGCAGAAGCGCTGCGGACATCGTCCCAACAAAGCCATTGTCAGCCAGGTGGAAATGGTTGATCGCGTCAAGGCCGCCGTGGATGCGCGCAGTGACCAGGAATTTGTCATCATGGCGCGAACCGATGCCCTGGCCGTGGAAGGTATGGATGCTGCCATCGAACGCGCCGTGGCCTGCGTGGAAGCCGGTGCCGATGCGATTTTCCCGGAGGCCATGACCGAACTGGAACAATACCGTCAGTTCACCGAGGCAGTGAATGTTCCGGTACTGGCCAATATCACCGAGTTCGGTGCCACGCCTTTGTACAACTGTCGGGATCTGGCCGAAGTCGGAGTCGCCATGGCACTCTATCCCCTGAGCGCCTTCCGCGCCATGAGCCGGGTGGCCGAGGAAGTCTATGGCAGCATCCGGGACCAGGGTGACCAGTCGCAGGTGGTGGAGAAGATGCAGACACGCGATGAACTCTACGAGGTACTCGGTTACCACGCATACGAAGAGAAGCTCGATGCTCTCTTCGGCCAACAGAAATAACAACAGGCAGGAGATTCAATATGACAGGCAAAAAAGCGCTTTCCGGTGCCGGACTCCGGGGCCAGGTCGCCGGCCAGACCGCATTATGCACAGTAGGTGAGACCGGTTCAGGCCTCACCTACCGCGGCCACGATATCGAAGAGCTGGCGGCAAAAGCGAGCTTCGAGGAAGTCGCCTTCCTGCTCCTGCGCGGCCATCTGCCCAACCGCCATGAACTGGAGGAATACACAGGGAAACTGAAATCACTGCGCTCCCTGCCCAATGCGCTGAAGGAAGTACTGGAACGGATCCCGCGCGAGGCCCATCCCATGGATGTCATGCGTACCGGATGCTCCATGCTGGGCAACCTGGAAACCGAACACGATTTTGCCGAACAGGATCTGGTCATTGATCGACTTTTGGCTGCGCTGCCTTCGATCATCTGCTACTGGTATCGTTACAGCCATGATGGTGTGCGTATCGACACCGACCTGGACGACGGATCCATTGGCGCTCACTTTCTGCATATGCTCAGCGGAGATCGTCCCCCGGAGCTGTTCCGTAGGGTCATGAACGTGTCCCTGATCCTGTATGCGGAACACGAGTTCAATGCCTCGACCTTCACTGCGCGGGTCTGTGCCTCCACCCTCTCCGACATGCATTCCTGCATCACGGGTGCAATCGGCTCCCTGCGTGGACCATTGCATGGCGGTGCCAATGAGGCGGCCATGGACATGATCCAGCAGTGGAAGACACCCGATGAAGCGGAACAGGCCCTGCTGGGCATGCTGGATCGAAAGGAAAAGATCATGGGGTTCGGCCATGCCATTTACCGCGAATCCGATCCGCGTAATGCCATCATCCGCGACTGGGCGGAAAAACTGGCCGAACATGTCGGCGACGAGGTGTTGTATCCGGTATCACGGCGCTGTGAAGAAGTGATGTGGCGCGAGAAGAAGCTTTTCTGTAATGCCGACTTCTTCCACGCTTCGGCCTATCACTTCATGGGTATTCCAACCAAACTGTTCACTCCGATCTTCGTCATGTCCCGCGTCAGTGGCTGGGCCGCGCATGTGAAAGAGCAGCGGGCCAACAACCGTATCATCCGGCCCAGTGCTGAATACACGGGTCCGAAACAGGCGCGATGGGTCGATATCGATCAACGTCGCTGAACCCCCCGACACCGAAAAAGGGGGGTGGCAGCCACTGTCACTGCCACCCCCCAAACTACCGGACCAAAGCAGAAGCGCTTTCAGGGTTGTTTGGTCCGGCCCCCACCTTCCTGGCAGGTCAGGGCATTTCCCTATGCCCACAGTGGTTATAGTCCAACTCCCGCGAATCTGCCAATCTAGTGGGCCATGAGGATCCGGGTGCAGGCAATGAAAGCTTAATCAGTACCGGCACGATCGGGATTCAAGGGGAGGGGGGGTTGGATACTCAGGAAAAGCGCTCGAGCACTTGCCGCACCGCACTGCGATAGCCGGCACCAAACAGGTTGAGGTGATTGAGCAGATGGTACAGGTTGTACAGCGGCACGCGCTCAGGGAAACCCGGCGCCAGCGCTTGCACTTCTTCATAGGCGGCCAGAAAGGAATCCGAAACCCCGCCGAACAGACGGGTCATGGCCAGGTCGGCCTCGGCCCAGCACCAGCTTACCGCGGGATCGATGAATACTGGTTCACCCTTATGGTCGAACAGCAGATTGCCGGCCCACAGATCCCCATGAATCAACACCGGGTCGGCCTGCGGCAGCAGCTGGTCCAAGCCCTTACAGATTGATTCGAGTCTCGACATATCCCGGGAATCCAGCAAGCCCCGGGCGCAGGCCTGCTCGCCCTGCGGTACCAGGCGACGCAGGGCGAAAAACTCATGCCCGTCATCCAGCCAGGCATTCTGCTGGCGGTTTTCACCACAATAGTTGTCCCTGTCAAAACCGAACGCCGGCCCCCGGTGCTGGTGCTGACGGGCGAGTGACCGCCCTGCTTCAGCCATGCCTGAACTTCCTGCCGACCCCGATTCGACCCAGGAGAGCAGCAGATGATCGGGCCCCACGGACAACACCTCCGGAACCGGCGTCCCGGCCTCACGCAAGGCCCGCAGACCACCCGCTTCCGCGACGAAGAAGTCTTCCCCGACCCCGGAATTTTCCTTGAGAAATGCCGAGCGACCATCAGCCAGGCGCAATCTGCTGCAGCGATTGATACAACCCCCGGTAATGCGCTGCAGGCGCTCCGCTCCATCGATTAAGGAATTCATACACCCGGTAACCCCTGATTGAACCTGTGATCGCCCGGATTGTAACAAAGTTCGGTTGTGGACTTTTTCCGGTCAGGGGGACTGCGGTATCATGCCCCCAAACTCATTGGCGGAACCCCCGACAACCATGCTGGAACTGTCCGACGAAACGAACCAACACGATCAGGATGCCTTCATTGTCGAAATTTCCCTGTTTGAAGAGCTTGAAGAATTCGAAGAGGATGAGGCTAACGACCCCCTCTTCGAACGTATCCAGCCGCCGGTACTGCACTGATTCTCTCGCCGCGCCGGGCTTGCCACTGTGAGTTATGGTGCACTGGTTCTGGCGGCAGGATTCGGTCGCCGCTTTGGCGGTAACAAGCTTGCGGCCCTTCTACCCGGCGGCCACAGCGTATTGCAACAGACGCTGCAGCACATTGCCGACGCCACCCCGCACATCACACTGGTCACCCGACCGGAATTGCAGGAATCCGGCATGCTGGATGCCGAATTGTTGCTGAATGGCCATCGAGCTCCGATCCGGGATCTCGTGAATTGCATACCCTGTGTTGACGCCGACAAGGGCATGGGGCACAGCATTGCCTGCGGTATCCGGGAAATTGCTCACTGGCAGGGCTGCCTGATCTGTCTCGGCGACATGCCCCACGTCCGCAGCAACACTTATCGTCAAGTGCTGCAGGCACTTGAACGGAGCCCGATCGTTCTGCCCGTTCACGATGGCCGCCCCGGCAATCCGGTAGGATTCAGTGCACAACACTTCCATCACCTGGCCGAATGCCATGGTGACAGCGGTGCCCGTCGACTGATTCGCAATCTTGGGGAGCAGGTTTTACACTTGGACCTCGACGATCCCGGCATACACCGTGACATCGACACACCGGCCGACCTGGGCGAAAGCCACAGCCGGAATGAACAATCCTCCTGAGGAGATCAAAACCCGGCATGCGAAAAACCTTCCTGATCAGCTCCGCCGCGACCGTGCTGTCAATCCTTGTCCTGGGTGCGCTCTGGAGGCCGGCGTTCTGGCTGTTGCTGCTTGCCCTGCCGCTCATTGTGATGGGCCTTTACGACATGCAACAGCGTCGGCACACCATCCGCCGCAACTTTCCGCTGATCGGCCGGATGCGCTGGCTGATGGAAAAGCTGCGCCCCTTCGTGCGGCAATACTTCATTGAATCGGATACCGATGGCGTTCCCATCAATCGAATGTTCCGCGACATCGTTTACCAACGGGCCAAAACGGTACGTGAGAGTGTCGCCTTTGGCAGCCGTCTGGACACTTACAGCAATGGCTATGAATGGATGGGCCACTCCATCTCTGCCATCACCGTGGATGACGTGGGTATCAACCAACTACGTGTGCCCGTTGGCGGCCCCGATTGCCGGCAACCCTATGAAGCCAGCATTCTTAACATTTCGGCAATGAGCTTTGGCGCCCTCAGTTCCAACGCCGTGCAGGCAATGAATCTGGGCGCCAGAACCGGCGGATTTGCGCAGAACACCGGTGAGGGTGGTATAAGCCGATATCATCTGCGACATGGCGGAGATCTGATCTGGCAAATCGGCACCGGCTATTTTGGTTGTCGCCTGAAGGGCGGCGGCTTTTGCCGGGACCAGTTTCGCGAGAATGCGGCCCGCGACCAGGTACGCATGATCGAGCTCAAACTGTCGCAAGGTGCCAAACCCGGACACGGCGGTATCCTGCCAGCGGACAAAAACACCGATGAAATCGCCGCCGCCCGTGGTGTCACCGCGCACACACAGGTTGATTCGCCACCCGGGCACAGTGCCTTCGATTCACCGCGCAACATGATGCACTTCGTTGCGGAGCTGCGCGAGCTGTCCGGCGGAAAACCCATAGGCATCAAGCTTGCCATCGGTCGGGAAAGTGAGTTTGTCTCCATCTGCAAAGCGATGGTCGCCACCGGCATCAAGCCGGATTTCATTACTGTGGATGGTGGCGAAGGTGGCACCGGTGCTGCACCACTGGAATATGCCAACTCCGTGGGCATGCCACTGCGTGAGGCACTGGTTTTTGTCGATAATTGCCTGAACGGATTCGGTCTGCGCGAGGACATCCGGCTGGTCGCTTCCGGCAAAATCTTCACCGCCTTTCACCTTGTCAAACACCTGGCCCTGGGCGCGGACCTGGTCAACTCCGGACGGGGAATGATGCTTGCGGCTGGCTGCGTGCACTCCCTGATCTGCAACACGAATCATTGTCCCAGCGGAGTTGCCACCCAGGATCCGGAACTGGTCCGAGGCCTGGTGGTCACCGACAAGGCCCCCCGCGTGGCCCGCTTCCACCGCAAGACCCTGATGGCCACGGCGGATCTGATTGCATCCGCTGGATTGCATCATACGGCCGAACTCAATCGCACCCATATCTTCCGCCGGATCGATCAGTTCCGGGTGGCCCGCTACGATGAAATCTTCCCCTATCTGACCGCCGGCTGCCTTCTCGGCGATGATATTCCCGAGCAATGGACCGTACACATGGAAGAATCGGATATCGACTGCTTCTTCCCGCGCAAGAATCTGACACGCGTGGATGGCGAATCCGAAACGGTGCATCACCACGAACGCGGGGCGAGCATCGTCAACGCGCTGTTGGCGGCATTCCTGCTTGGTGCAGCCGTTTTGAACCCACTCGCAACTCCGGCGGTGGCCGATGTTGGCAGCGCACAGGCCAATATGAGTGACCGCAGCAACCCACTGCTTGAACTCGACACGGCAGACGGCGCCATTTTTGTGGAGCTGTTCCCGACCGCGGCTCCGCAGAATGTCAGCCATTTCCTGGATTTGGTACAGATGGCCGACCAACAGACCACCGCTGAGCCCAGCGAAGCGGAGCTGGCCACCGAAACAGGGACCGCCGAGTTCCTGCGGGTCGTACCTGACACCCTGATCCAGGCCGGTTTCCCGGCACTTGAAGAAGAACAGGAACTGAGACCGCTGGAAATCAATGCCAGTGGCCTGGGACTGGCCCAACAATCCCTGCTGGACAGCACTGGCAGGCCACACCCATGGCTCAACATCACCGATGCGGAAGATTTCCGCCAGCAGGTACTGGTCCCCCTGTATCGGGATCTTGGTATCAGGGATCGTGAGGCACTGGCGGCACGTCAGGAGGAAGTGCTCTCGACCCTGCAGGACATGAATCTGCTGCAGGCACGGGAACGACTCGGCTACCGCTACGACAACACCCTGCCCTCGCGGCGACCGGCACAGGCCAGCGTCCTGATGGTCGCCGACGGACCGGAAGGCAACAGCTCGGGATTTTTCATCCTGCTCACGGATGCACCCTGGATGACAGGCAAGTATACTGTGGTGGGTCAGGTGGTCAGCGGCATGGAAATCGTCATGCAGATCAATCGCCGTCTCACCGCCTCTTCCGAGAACATCCCGATCCGTCTCCGACAGACGGAAGACGGGCCGGCCACAGACCGGGATAACCAGCAACAGGAGTGAACGTGGTCAGCAAACGAGTCAGAGAAAAACGTGCCCGTAAAATCAAGCATACCCGCGTGATAGAGATGTGCGTCACTGCCGGGTTTTTCCTCGGCATAGGCCTCGGTGCCATGATGAACAATCTGCTACCGGTCCTGGTACTGAGTCTGCTCGTGAGTGCCGGTATCGGATACTACATCGACCGCAAGCACGGAATCGACTACACAAAGCCCAAGAATAAACGCAGCTGATCAGGCTGCAGGCGCATCCAGTTCCGGCGGAAAAATCTCCCG
>PWQG01000084.1 GCA_003556835.1 Gammaproteobacteria bacterium | reverse complement strand
TGGGTGTGAGGCTACAGGACCGTCTGCCGCCAGGGATGGCGGCAGTCGAGCGACCCAGGGATGGGTTTAAGCGTGTCCGGTAGCCTGACACCCACCTCGGCGCCCGGGCTACTAGCACACCGAAAAAGGCTCAAAGCCCCCGCTGCCACTCCTCCCGAAGCGGAATCACCCCAGGCCGATGAATCGCCGTGCGCACAGTATCCAGCAAAGTCTCCTTGTCCTTACCCAGCACCCCCTTGAGCACCAGATAATTTGAAGCATGATCACTACGGAAAATCGTGCTGTTCAGCTCGAGGTGCTCCAACAGGATTTCCATCTCCCGGAACAGTTCCAGGCGACTCAACTTGCGCCAGCGGCCATCAAAATTCTTCTCGAACTGCTCCGAGCCCTGCGGGAACTCGACCACCAGCGTCGAAAGATAATCAGGCTGGGCCGCATTCATCAGCCGCGCGCTGTTGATGGCATGGCGCTCGCTCAGTTCGGGTCCGCCCAGACCGTTGAGCACCATGACCGAGCTTTTCATGCCAGCGGCGCTGATTTTCTGGAGGGCATCCAGTGAACTGTCATAGGTTTCGCCCTTGTCGATCAACTCCAGCAATTCATCATCACCCGTTTCACAGCCCACATACATCAGGCTCAGGCCTTTTTCCCGTAGCCCTTGCAGCTCTTCGGCGGACTTCTTGATCAGATTGCGTGGCAGGCAGTAGGCACTGACGCGCGGGCGATGCGGCAACCAGCGATTGAGCACGTCCATGATTTCGTGCAGGCGGCGGGTCGACAGGGTCATGGCATCCCCGTCGGCGAGGAATACGCGGTAGACCGGCATGCCGGCCTCGACAATGCCGCGCAGCTCCTGTTCGATTTCCTCGATGGGTTTGGGCCGGAAGCGTTTCTGCGGATCGGTGTACATGGTGCAGAAGGTGCAACGGTTCCAGGAACAGCCGTTGGTCACCTGCAGGATCAGGGATTTCCATTCACTGGGCGGGCGGAATACCGGTTCGATGTAGTTCAGCGGGTACATGAAATCCTTGGTGGAACGAATGAAGTCGGGAATTATAACGGTGTGACTGCTGGCGTAACAGCCCTGCGGCTGGCCGCATGTGCTTTACAGGAGTAGAATGCGCGGTTTTCCGCACCAGGTGAGAAAACGTGATCGAGCTGCTTCTGGCCAGTCTGCTGGTATTCATTGGCGCTTTTGTGCAGACCGCGGTCGGTTTTGGTCTGGCGGTGATTGCTGCGCCGATCCTGTTCCTGCTCAATCCCGATTTTGTGCCCGCCCCGGTCACCGTGGCCGCATTGACCCTGTCCGTGGCCAATGCCCTGGCCTATCGTGATGGCCTGTCGCTGTCCGGCCTGAAATCGGCAATCATCGGTCGTGTCCCCGGTTCGCTGGCCGGAGCCGCTTTGCTGTTGTGGATTGATGCCCGCCTGCTGGCATTATTGATTGGCTCCTCCGTTCTTTTTGCGGTGGTCGTGAGCCTTTCTTCGCTGCGCTGGAATCCGACGCCCGGCCGCATGATGCTGGCCGGTTTCCTGTCCGGCTTCATGGGTACCAGTACCTCGATCGGTGGGCCGCCCATGGCCCTGTTATGGCAGCATCAACAGCTGCATCTGATTCGCGCCAACCTGGCCGCCTTCTTTGTGGTCAGCTGCATCATCACCCTGATCGTGCTGGCCCCGGTGGGGCGTTTTGGCTTGACCCACATCCTGTTGTCACTGCCTCTTCTGCCTGCCACGCTGGCGGGCTTCTGGGTGGCGCGGCGGACCATGCACCGTCTGCCGCGTGAAACCATTCGCGTGGCATCGCTGGCCCTGTGTGCTGTTTCCGGCCTGGCAGCAGTGGTTTCCGCCCTGGTCTGAAGATGGCGGTGCTGTATATCACCGACCCGATGGGGTACACTTTTCTATGGCATGGAGTCGGGTTGGCAGGCTCCTGGAAGGACGGACAAAATCCCATGGAAAATGCATCAACTGACCGGTCCACGGATCTGGAAGCCCTGGAGCAGAGCCTGCGGCAGGAGTGGCCTTATAACACCTCCCTGGCCGCGTTCCGGCGTGCCTGGACGCTGGAGGGCCCACAGCTCTGGCAGCGCGTCTACGACGTGCACGGGGACCGGATGCAGATCAAGACGCTGGGACCGGCACTGCGTAATCTGGAAAAAATCTTCAACTGCACGTTCCGCCTGGCCAACACCAAGGGTTTCCAGGCCATGAGCCTGCGCGATCTGAGCCGGGAAACCGGGATCAGCATGGGCGGACTCTACGCCTATATTGGTAGCAAGCATGACCTGGCTTCGGCCATCGAGGCCGTACTGCGTGATGTCATTGACGAAGTGATGTCGGATCTTTTCCGGCATGCACTGGGTCCCTATGATCGGCTCAAGGCCATAATCTATGGCGACATCTACATGAACGACGTCATGCACTCCTGGTACTACTTCTGCTACCTGGAAGCCAAGGGCTTGACCCGCGAACAACGCGATTCGGCCATGCAGTTGGAGTTGCGTTTCGACGAGCGTCTGCGCGACACCTTCACGGAAGGCATGGAAGCGGGTGTGTTCCGCTATGACGGCGATATTGATCTATTGGCCACCAATACCACCGCCATGCTACAGCAATGGTATCTGAAGCGCTGGAAGTTCCAGCTCAAGGCAACGTCGATCGAAACCTACGCCGATTTTGTTTTTGATTCGGTCTTGCGCATCCTGGGTGGTCACCGTCCGCAAAGCGAGCGCGCGGCAGACTGAGAGCCGACTGTCGCCGGTGCCCCAGCAGCGCAGCTGCCGATGTATCAAGCATTTTCCGGGCGGATACCGGTCTTTGACGCGTAGAATTTCCTGATATTCTGCATATCGACTTCTGCATCCCCGGTGGGGTGGAAAAAATCGGCCAGTCCGGCTTCCCGATCAGCGGCGTCAAGATACCCCATGAGAATCGGTACGCCGGCATTATTGGCTATATGGTAGAAGCCGGTTTTCCAGCGCTCGACCCGGGCACGCGTCCCTTCTGGCGGAATCAGTACAACCAGCGATTCCCGCGACTGATACAGGCGGACAATCTGGTCGACGGTGTTGTTGCTCTTGCTGCGGTCGACCGGAATGCCGCCAAGCCAGCGCATCAGTGCACCGAAAGGAAAGCGGAACAGGCTGTCCTTGCCCATCCAGTAGATCCGCAGGCGCAGCTTCAACACCACCAATAACATCAGGGGGAAATCCCAGTTGCTGGTGTGGGGTGCGCCGATCAGGACAAACCGCTGTTCCTCCGGCGGTGTGCCCCGCGCTTTCCAGCGCACCAGCTTGAGCAGCAGCAGTGCGATCAGGCGCAGCAACGGGGTCAGCAGTGGCGTGCTGAACACCGTGGTGTTCACTATACGGGGTGGTTTCACCGGCAGCTGCTCACCACTCATGGAAGTAATCCTCCACGGCCAGGTCGGGCGCGGGTCGGGTCGGTCCATCCACGTGTCCCAGATACAGGAAGCCGATGATCCGTTCCTTGTCCTTGACGCCCAGGCCTTCGCGCACGGCGGGTGCCTCGGTCGCATCACCGGTGCGCCAGATGGCTCCCAGGCCCTGTGCATAGACTGCATTGAGCATGTTCTGCACTGCCGCGCCAGTGGACAGGTCCTGCTCCAGGCGCGGAACTTTCGGGTGAGCTTTGGGGCTGCTGATGGCCACTACAATCACGGGTGCACGTAATGCCTTGCTCCGGGTCTTTTCCAGCTTGGCCGGTTCGAGCTCGGGTTTCCTGGCCAGCGCGGCGTCGGCGAACAGGTCACCAAGCCGTTCGCGTGCCTGCCCGCGGATCACCAGAAACCGCCAGGGGCGCAAAAGAGCGTGGTCCGCGGCTCTCAGGGCCGCCTTGTAAATGGCCTGAAGTTGTTCGGGTTCAGGTTCCGGGCCGGTAAGGCGTGATGCCGAAACCCGCTTATGTAATACATCCAGTGCATCCATCAGGGAATGTGTTCCTGTCCAGAGGTTCCTCAGATCGTCGACCAGAGCTGTCGGACCGCGGCATGTGGATCATCGACCACCCGTGACTCATTGTCGAAGACCATTGTGGCGCGGCGATCGATGTCGTATTGCGGCCAGTCGGGCAGCGCGGTGACATTGGGGTTGCCATTGCGGGCGAAGGAGATCCACGAGTCACTCATTCGTCGTGACAGGGCAGCCGCTTCCCGGCCACCTCCGCTCATGGCCGGCACCCGGCTGGTATTGCGGAATACAAAACTGATCTCCAGGGCATGATGGGCACGCATATCGGAAGCAGGTGTCTCCCACTCGAAAAAGTACATCCAGGCCGGAGCATGGCTGTCGGCCAGCGCCCGGCGCTGTGCCATGGTGATGGAATCAAAGCGGTAGGTGCGATCACTGGTCATCAGGATCCAGAGCCAACTGGGGGATTCCCCGGGATAGGTCCGCTGGTAGACATCCATTACCCGATCGGCGGCATTGCCGGCAATCATCTCGACGCGGTCCTTGAGATCGTCCATGCTCAGTTCATTGCGTTGCACCACCGGGTCGCGGCCACCGAAATAGGCATATTCATGCTTGTTGGAACCGATCAGGATGGGGACGCTGGCCGACAGGGGGCTGGCCACCGGATTGAAGCTGTGCTGCGGCAGTGAATCAATGCCGACGGTGGGCACAAAGCCTCGCTGTTCCTGTATGCCCTTGAAGCGGGCATCGCGGTCCAGGCGGCCGGTGACCCGTGAGAAGGCCTGCAACAGTTGCTCGGCTGGCAGTTCCTGCAGGCGTCGCGCATCGCCGCGGTCCAGATCCAGTTCACGCAGGGCGGCTGCCGCCATCTCATGGGCGCGATCGCGCGGTTGCAGGGTCATGCCGGGGCCGCTCTGGATGATGGCCCGGTGGAACAGGCCCTGGGCGTCCGGCATGCCGAGCAGGGTGGAGACCTTGCGGCCGCCGCCCGATTCACCAAAGATGGTGATGTTGCCACTGTCGCCACCAAAGCGGCCGATATGTTCACGGATCCATTTCAGGGCATGCACGATGTCCAGCATACCGACATTGCCGGAGTGTTCGAAGTCATTCCCGAAGTGGTCGCCGAGGTGCATGAAGCCGAAGATGTTGAGGCGATGATTCAGGGAAGCCACCACCACATCGCCGCGCTGGCAGAGGTTCACCCCGTTGTAGAGGGGACTGGAGCCGGACAGGGTGGAAAAGCCACCGCCGTGCAGCCAGAGCATCACCGGGCGCCGGCGTTCGTCATTGACGGCCGGGGTGAAGATGTTCATCACCAGGCAGTCTTCCGAGCCGGTAGCGCTGCCGCCCTGCATCTGTGCCGCCGAGTTTCCGTAGTCGATACAATCCTTCACACCGCTCCACGGGGACGGGTCGCGTGCGGGCATGAAACGGTTCTGGCTCCCGGTGTCATCACCATAGGGGATGCCCTTGAAGACATTGATGTTCTCTTCCATGAAACCGCGGATGCGGCCATGACGGGTTTCAACGACCGGGGTACGTGGGTTGCTGTCCGCCCTCGCAGCGCCGGCAAGGGATAGTGCGAGCGCGGAGCCCGCCAGGGCGCTGTTGCCCAGGAACCGGCGTCGCTCCATCCGGAATTCGGAATCTCTGTTGCTCATGGAGACTGCTCCTTTTTCCACCAGAGAATAAAGTAAAAAGGAACAGGGGGGAACCGTCACCCGGTCCGTGCGCCGGGTACTGTGGTCCTGGGGAATCGTTGCCGGGGGGCGTTCAGATCACCCGGCTGTGGCTCAGGGACTGGCGGATCTGCAGCAGTTGCTTGAAGCAACGGGGTGTGCCGAAAATCATTTCCTTTCCGGTCATTGCCGGGTTGGCATTTTCGTCACTGGAGAGGGCGCCCGATTCCTGCAGGATCAAGCGCGCCGCTGCCATGGCGCATTCACTGTTCTCGTTGGTCCAGCCTGCGTCCAGTTTGCCGCTGGCCACATAGGCCACGTCCAGCGCAGGGCAGCCGGTCATGCGCAGGTCGGCATCCGCATCCAGAAGCCGATCCTGCAGGCCCAGCAGAAGATCTTTCTGCTCGGGGCCAGGCTGTGTGCCGGCCAGCGAAACCAGTGCCTGTTGCAGGGTATCCTTGCGTCCCACCCGCAGTCGCTGCTTGTTGAGCTGGCCACCATTGCCACGGCTGGCGCTGAACTCCTCGGCCTGGGTCGGATTGATCATCACGGCGTGCAGCACTCTATCACCACATTTCAGTGCCACCGTGACACAGATATGGTTGAAGCCATGAATGAAATTGCCGCCACGGTGCATGGGATCGATCAGCCAGACATTGCTCTCATCCTTGCCGGGCAGGTAGCCGGACAGGCGCGAATGGATGCTGTAGTCGGGGTAGGCCTTGCGCAGATGAAACAACAGGTTTTTCTCCGCATCGTGATCCATGCTGGTGATCACCTCGTGTCCTTCACTTGAGAGGACTTTCACCCGATCCAGCCGGTCGGTGGCATGGATGATGGACTCGGAAGCACTGCGGGCGGCACGTAAGGCAATATTGACAACGGGATGCATAAGAAAACACACGGTTTATCGGTGATTGGAAGCGCGCAATCATAGCAAATCCTGCCGCCTGAGTCGCCAACTGTTTTGCATCTGCTATAATCCGGGCCCTTTGATCCGACACCTCTGCCGGGGGAGCCCTGCCCGCCATGCTGCAACACCTGAACAACATCCGTGTCGTCCTGGTCAACACCTCCCACCCAGGCAATATCGGGGCCACCGCCCGGGCCATGAAGAACATGGGGCTGCGGCATCTGACCCTGGTCTGCCCGGACGACTTCCCCAGCCCGATTGCAACCGCGCGTGCGGTTTCGGCGGCCGATATCCTGGAGTCTACCGTCGTGGTAGATACCATGGAAGAAGCCATCGCCGACTGCAGCCTGGTCATTGCTTCCAGCGCCCGCTCGCGCAGCATGCCCTGGCCGATGATGACACCGCCGGAGTGCGCCCGAAAGGTATTGCAAGATGTACCGTCCAACCAGGTTGCCCTGGTGTTTGGCCGTGAAGACCGGGGCCTGAGCAATGAAGAGTTGCAGTTGTGCAATTACCATGTCCAGATCCCCAGTGATCCTGAGTGTCCCTCACTGAATCTTGCGGCGGCCGTGGCAGTGATTCTGTACGAAGTACGAATGCAGTTGCTCACCGGGGAGCAGGCGGCTGTGCCAGGCGATGGCAGTGCCGCGGTCGGCGGTTATTACCGGGAGGATGACTACTGGGATGTGCCCAAGGCCAACGGGCATCAGATGGAGTTGTTCTATGCGCACCTGGAGAAGGTGTTGACCGATATCGATTTCCACGACCCCGAACATCCCCGTCTGCTGATGACCCGGATGCGTCGACTGTTCGGCCGGGTCCGTCCCGATACCATGGAGGTGAACATCCTGCGCGGAATTCTCACCCAGATCGAATGGGCTTCCGGTCACAAGAAATGAATCAACTGAGAATCCCTGAATCATCCAGAGGGTTTCTGATCCAGACGAAACAACAGGAATGCCATGTCTGCCTTATTCAACAAGATTGCCGATGAAATTGCGGCCGCGCCGGCCCAGGTGGCCGCTGCCGTCAAACTGCTGGACGAAGGTGCCACGGTGCCCTTTATTGCCCGCTATCGCAAGGAAGTCACCGGCGCACTGGATGACAACCAGCTGCGCCTGCTGCAGGAACGCCTGCACTATCTGCGTGAACTGGAGGATCGCCGCGAGGTGATCCTCAAGAGCGTGGCGGAGCAGGACAAGCTCAGTCCCGAGCTGGAGAAAAAACTGCGTGGCGCCGAGAGCAAGACCGAACTCGAAGACCTGTACCTGCCCTACAAACCAAAGCGCCGCACCAAGGCACAGATCGCCCGCGAAGCCGGCCTTGAACCCTTGGCCCTGTCGCTGTACGAAGATCCTTCACTCGATCCGCAGGCGGAGGCACCCGCTTTTGTGGATGCGGGAAAAGGTGTGGCGGACCAGAAAGCCGCCCTTGATGGTGCCCGTCACATCCTGATGGAAAAATTCAGTGAGGATGCGGATCTGCTGGGGCAGATGCGCGAATATCTGTCGCAGCGTGCCCACATCATTTCCGAGGTCATTGACGGAAAACAGCAGGAAGGTGCCAAGTATCGTGATTATTTCGATTTTACCGAGGCGCTGAAAAAAATACCGTCGCACCGGGTCATGGCCCTGTTCCGCGCTCGCAAGGAAGGCATCCTGAACCTGCGTATCGATCTGCCGCTGGATCCGGAGAACATGCCGGAGCGTCATCCCTGCGAGAGCATGATCGCCGGCTTCTGGAAAATCGATGATCAGGGCAGGGCGGCCGACCGTTGGTTGCTGGAGGCGGTGCGCTGGACCTGGCGTGTGCGCTTGCAGACGCATATGCAGACCGATTTCCTCGGTGAACTGCGTGAGCGCGCCGAGGCCGATGCCATCGAGGTGTTTGCAAAAAACATCCGTGATCTGTTGCTGGCCGCGCCGGCGGGTCGCAAGGTGGCCATTGGCCTTGATCCGGGGCTGCGTACCGGTGTGAAACTGGCCGTGGTGGATGCCACGGGCCGGGTGCTGGATCATGGTGCGATTTTCCCGAATGCACCGCAGCGCAAGGTGAATGAAGCGGAAGCCATCCTCTTACAGCTTTGCAATAAGTATCAGGTCGCATTGATTGCCATAGGCAATGGAACGGCATCCCGGGAGACGGACCAGTTCGTC
>PWQG01000416.1 GCA_003556835.1 Gammaproteobacteria bacterium | reverse complement strand
ATCGATGACCGCCGTATCGCGCGAGTTCATGGCAATGCCCCGGCGGGTTCCGTTTACCGGGTCGCCCCGGAAGTAGCAGCGATCAAAGATGATATGGTGCGGAATACTTTGCGGGTCTCCGTCACGTCCGCCAAGGATAACCAGGTTGACTGGAAGTCTGTTCTGGCTTTCACCCGAATGTGGGAGGGCGGGGCTGATTTCCAGCCCGATAAAGCGGTAATGATGTGCACCGGGTTCGGTGGAAAGTACGGGGCCGAAGCTTGAAGTCAGTTTCGCCATGCCCCCGGAGTCTGAGGGCTTTACCCGGGTTCCTGGCGGTGGTAAGCGCGTGTCGGAGGGGCCTGAGCGGATCACAATCCAGTCCGAGCCGGGTTTGTTTGGTAGCGTGAATGGCCCCTGGAAAGTGGCGCCGGCTTCGAGCTCTATGATGTCACCAGGCTTGGCATTGTTCAGGGCGTCCTGAAAGTCAGCTCCGGCCGCGAGTTGGATGATTTCTCCGGGTGAAGCCGGGAAGCTGGTATCAACCCGTTTTTCCGGAAGCCTAGCCTGTTCCGCTTCGTTCTCGGAAGCATTCAGGGAGGAGTGGCCTGGGAGCAACAGGAATAGCAGAGCCATGACAGCGTAACGCATTATGAACTCCTTGGCCTGGCATGCATGACGCAGACCCCAGCAAGCCGTCGAATTCCTGGTATTGACAGGACAAAGTAGTCCAGCGAGTTGATGCAATTGACGAGGAAGCGGCGTACAGGCGGAGATCTTTCGTAATTGTGGTTAACCAGGATGAAACGATCCAAGCGACCCAGGAGGCTGAAACATCTCAGCGTAAATGCCGAGGAATAGCGCTGCACGAGTGCTAACTCCGAGTCTACAAGAGGTCGTTCACCTGAAGTGCCATTGAACTTTACCGGTACAAGCCGTCTCAATTGTCGTAACGGTTCGCACAGGTTGATTGGCTCGGCAAACAGGAACTGCCCGTCAGGTTTGGCACTGCGGTGCAGGTGATTCATTATATTGTCCAGGTCATGCAGCAGATGATGCAGCACGCTGTCTCCCCAGATAATGTCGAAATGTTGCTCGGGAAGGTTCGCTGTTTCGATGGGAGAGCAGATGAACTCGGTCCGATCACTCACACCATTCTCTGCGGCCCTGCGCTGCGCCATTTCGATGCTTTTGGGAGAGATGTCCACTCCGGTTACCTGAGCGCCCAACAGTGCCAGCAGGACTGAATTGAGGCCGTCGCCACAGCCCACGTCCAGGACGCGCTTGTTCTTGAGTGGGCCCATTACTCTGAAGCGATATTCCTTGTTGAACCGTCTTTTTAATTCAGGGGATGAATAGCGCTGTATTGCCATGGAATCGAGTAGCAGGGATTGGCCCGCCTTATCCGTTGCCATTTTGTCGAAAAACGCAGCTTCTTCTTTCCAGCGACTGTGTAGTGGCAGTGATGTCGTATTTTCCAGCTGCGCTTCCCGGTCATTTGCACTGTAATCTTTGAATTCGGCTTCTGAAGGGGCTTCGGGTTTTTTGTATTCGGCGGTCATGGCTTTTGGCTCCTGTTCATCTTTTTAGCCTGAACGTAACGGAAACTGCGTTTGCGGAAGGCTGTTTCAGACCATATATTGAACTGACGAAACAGAATATGAGTGCTTACCCTGAATACCTTGCAATAAAGCTCCCAACAGACTCTGGATATTTCACGCGTCACCTGTCTGGGTTACCTGCGGCCAGCAGCTCCCTGTTTCGCCGCGCCGCGCCCAGGATGCTTGGCTGGAATCCTTTGTAAGCCTGGGCTGCCTGCGGTATAATCCGGCGCCATTTTGCCCTAAATCCATTCCGGCAATCATTTCCTTCAGCGCAGGTAGTTCACTCGTGATAGAGAATATTCGCAACATCGCCATCATCGCCCACGTCGACCATGGCAAAACCACCCTGGTTGATAAACTCCTGCAACAATCGGGCACCCTGGATCAGCGGGGCGGTGCGGTCGAGAGGGTCATGGACTCCAACGATCAGGAGCGCGAGCGGGGTATCACCATCCTGGCCAAGAACACGGCGATCGACTGGAATGAATACCGTATCAATATCGTCGACACACCCGGTCACGCCGATTTCGGCGGTGAGGTCGAGCGGGTCATGTCGATGGTCGACAGTGTGCTGCTGCTGGTGGATGCCGTGGACGGACCCATGCCGCAGACGCGCTTTGTGACCCAGAAGGCCTTTGACCAGGGCCTGCGTCCGATTGTGGTCATCAACAAGGTGGATCGCCCTGGCGCACGGCCAGACTGGGTCCTGGGCGAGGTGCTGGATCTGTTTGACAGTCTCGGTGCCACAGACGAGCAGCTCGATTTTCCGGTCATCTATGCATCGGCGCTTAATGGCATTGCCGGTCCCGAGGCCGATGAGCTGGCCGAGGATATGCAGCCCCTGTTCGAAATGATTGCTGAGCAGGTACCGGCTCCGAAAGTGGATCCGGATGCACCTTTCCAGATGCAGATCAGCGCCCTGGATTACAGCAGCTACGTGGGTGTGATCGGCATCGGCCGCATCAAGGGTGGTATCGCCCGCGTCAATATGCCGGTGATCATCGTTGACCGTGAAGGCAATCAGCGTAAGGGCAAGATCCTGCAGATCAAGGGCCATATGGGTCTGGAGCGGGTGGACGTGGACAGTGCCTCGGCTGGTGATATCGTCTGTATAACGGGCATCGACAAGCTGGACATCTCGGACACACTTTGCGATCCGGATCGGGTGGAGGCATTGCCGCCGCTGACCGTGGATGAGCCGACCATCAGCATGACCTTCCAGGTCAACGACTCGCCCTTTGCCGGACAGGACGGCAAGTTCGTCACCACCCGGAACATCAAGGAGCGCTTGGAGCGTGAGCTCAAGTACAATGTGGCCCTGCGGGTCGAGCCCGGTGACAGTGCCGACAAATACGTGGTCTCCGGCCGCGGTGAGCTGCACCTGGCGGTGCTGATCGAGACCATGCGCCGGGAAGGCTTCGAGCTGGCGGTGTCACGACCCGAAGTCATCATCCGTGAGATTGAAGGCGTGCCGCAGGAGCCTTACGAAGAGCTGATCATTGATTGTGATGATGAACACCAGGGGGCTGTGATCGAAGAGCTGGGCAATCGTCGTGCGGAGATGCAGGACATGCTGCCGGATGGCAAGGGCCGGGTACGTATCACCTTCAGCATTCCCACACGTGGCCTGATCGGTTTCCGCTCCCAGTTCCTGAGCCTGACCTCCGGTTCCGGCATCATGAACCATGTTTTCGACCACTACGGTCCGGTCAAGTCCGGTGACCTGGGTGGTCGCCACAATGGTGTGCTGGTGTCGATGGTCAAGGGCAAGGCTCTGGCCTACGCCCTGTTCACCCTGCAGGAGCGTGGACGCCTGTTCATCGGCCCCGGCGTGGAAGTGTACGAAGGCATGATCATCGGGCTGCACAGCCGCGAGAATGATCTGGTGGTCAATCCCACCAAGGCCAAGCAGCTTACCAATGTTCGCGCCTCGGGTACCGATGATAACCTGCTGTTGACCCCTCCGGTTCAACACAGTCTGGAGCAGGCCATGGAGTTCATTGCCGACGACGAGCTGGTGGAGATCACGCCGAATCACATCCGTTTGCGCAAGAAGCTGTTGACCGAAAACGAACGCAAGCGTGCTTCGCGAGGTAGCATGGCCCGGGGCTGAGGCTGACCGGGGGCTCAGGAGAGCGAAATGCCAGTCGAGCAGATATTGCCCCTGATGGGTTTCATCATCGTGATGACGGTGACACCTGGCCCCAATAATTTCATGTTGCTGGCCTCGGGGGCCAACTTCGGCTTCCGTCGCTCGATTCCCCACATCCTGGGTATCACCCTGGGTTGCCAGGTTCTGCTGGTCGCCGTGGCCCTGGGCCTGGGCAGCCTGCTGCTGGCCTGGCCTCAGGCACTGGATGTGTTGCGCGTGCTCTGCGTACTGATCCTCTTCTATCTGGCCTGGTTGCTGGTTCGGCCCGGCACTTCGTCCACGGACCCGGAAAAGCGACCCCGCCCCCTCACCCTGCTGGAGGCGGCCCTGTTCCAGTGGGTCAATCCCAAGGCCTGGATGATGATCATTGCCGTGGTCACAACCTATACCCAGGCCGGTAATATGACCACCAGCCTGCTGATCATTGCCGCTCTTTTCGCAGTGCTGGGCATTCCCATGATCAGTGTCTGGAACCTGTTTGGCGTCTCCCTGCAGCGCTGGCTAAGTGATCCGCTGCGGGCCCGGGCCTTCAACTGGCTGATGGCCGTGTTGCTCCTCGCCTCCCTCTACCCGATTGTTGTGTATTGACTGATTCGGTCGCTATCATCGGTGCAGACAAAAACCGGATTGAGAGAAGGAAATGATTGCACTGCTGCAACGGGTGACCGGCGCCACGCTCCGCATTGAAGGTGAAGTTCGGGCCGAAACCGGCAAGGGCCTTGTGGTGTTGCTGGGGTTGGAGAAAGACGATGATCTCGCTGTTGGGGAAAAGCTGCTGCGCCGGGTGCTGGACTACCGGGTGTTTCCGGATGCCGAGGGGCGGATGAACTGCAGTCTGCGTGATATCGATGGGGATCTTTTGCTGGTATCGCAGTTCACCCTGGCCGCAGATACCCGTAAAGGACGGCGGCCAGGGTTCTCAACGGCCATGCCTCCAGCGGAGGCCGAGGCGCTTTATGATGCGTTAGTGAGCTCTATCGGTAGCGACTACAGTAATCTGCAGACGGGGGAGTTTGCGGCGGACATGAAAATTGCGCTGGAGAACGACGGACCAGTGACTTTCAGCCTGCGCAGCTGACAGCGGGTGCAGGCGTCACCGCCGGGGTCATGGTGGTGTTGTTTGCGCCTTATGAGCCCGACTCTTCCTGCTCTTCCACTTCCGCCTTCTTCTTCAGGAAGTACCGACCCAGGAAAATCCCCAATTCAAACAGCATCCACATGGGAAGGGCCAGCAGGGACTGGGTGAAGGGGTCGGGTGGAGTCAGTAACATGGCGGTGACAAAGCAGCCGACAACCACATAGGGTCGCTTGCGGGACAGGTCATCGGGCTCGACCAGGCCGGCCCAGATGAAGAGGAAGACGGCAATGGGAATCTCGAAGGCAAAACCGAAGGCAAAGAAGATCTTCAGAACAAAACTCAGATAACTGGAAATGTCCGGCGCCACGGTGATTTCCTCGGGCGCCACCGAGACAAAGAAGTTGAACACGATACCGAACAGCACGTAGTAGGCAAAGGCCATGCCGGCATAGAACAGAGCCACGCTGGAGAAAAACAGCGGAATCGCCAGTCGCTTTTCATTGCGGTACAGGCCCGGGGCGATGAAGGCCCATAGCTGGAAGAGAAGGAATGGCGCGGTGATGAACAGAGATGCGTAGAAGGTCAGTTTGAACGGGGCGAAGAACGGCGAAGTTGGATCGATGGCGATCATGCTCGCGTTTTCCGGCAGGGCGTCGATCAGCGGTCGGGCCACGAAACCGTAGATGTCATTGGCGAAGTAGATCAGCGAGACAAAGACCAGCAGCAGGAGACCGATGCATTTGAGCAGTCGGTCCCGCAGTTCGACCAGATGGTCGATGATGGTCAGTTCCTTCTGGATGTCCTCGTCCAGGCGGTCATGCTCGGTCATTATTGTCCTGCCCGGAATCCTTGTCTTTGCCGGAGTCCGGTGTGTCTGACCCCCGGTCGGTTTTGCTGCCTGATTCTGATCGTGAGTGGGAAGATGCGTCCTGATCTGTATCCGGCGGTTCTGGCGGAGCTGTCATCTGCCCCTGCTTGATGGTGACCACCTTCTGGCTCGGGTTGTTGTAGAAATCCTCGATGGCTGGTTTACGGGGCGCTTGCGGCTCGCTTTCTTCGAGCCCGGACTCTTCCGGCGCGGATTCCTCTGGCTTTGCTTCGGTCTTCGGCTCGAGCGTGTCGTCCTTGGCAGCGACTGTGGGATCACCGGTCCCGGCCTGGCTGTCGGAGTCCGCGTCCGATTGTTCCCGCTTGGCGTCGTCGCTGGCCTTTGTCTTGCTGGCTTCGCTGTCCTTGTCCTCGCCCCTGGTTTTTTTCTTCTCGTTGCCCTTGCGGGTCACTCCACCACCGATGTCGCCAATCTCATCGATCTCGTCTTTCATGCTGCTGATGGATGCGCGGGTTTCCTCGGTCAGTTTGCCGGCTTTTTTCTTGGCGTCCTCGAGGTCTTTGAGGATGGATTCATTGTGCAGCTGCCGACGGATCTCATCGGTGTTTAGCTGCTGTTCGATTTCGCTGCGCACCTTGTTGAAACTGCGGCGGGCACGACCGATCCACAGCGCGGCAGTGCGCACTGCATGGGGCAATTTGTCGGGGCCGAGGACCAGCAGGGCAACCATACTGATCAGCAACAACTCCGCGAAGCCGATATCAAACATGAAAGCCTTCCGGGGAAGCGGGGATCAGGACTTGTCAGAGTGCTCGTTGCGGGTGCTGGCCGTGCTTTGCTTCTTTCTGTCGGCTTCAGCAGCCGCTGCGTCGGCTTTGGCTTTCGCTGCGGCTTCGGCTGCGGAATCGTCGTCGCTGTCCATTTCGGCAATCTGCTCCTGATCGCTCTTTTCCTTCTCCTTTTCCTCTTCCTCGTCGTCGTCCTTGACGGCTTTCTTGAAGCCTTTCAGCGCGCCGCCCAGATCCGTGCCGACGGATCGCAGTTTCTTGGTGCCAAACAGCAACACGATGATTAATGCAATAATCAGGAGTTGCCAGATACTGATGCCACCGATACCCATGTTTGCCTCCGGGACTACAGGTTGATAATGATCATTGTTCGGACCTGGCGGCTTTTTCCGCGAGGCCCGACATGTTAAATCGCTTTTGCAGTTCTTCCAACACCTGATCCGGACCCATGCCGAGATGGCTGAGCATGACCAGGCTGTGGAACCACAGGTCGGCCGTTTCCCGAACCAGTGCTTCGCGCTCGCCACCCTGCTCGACATCCTTGGCCGCCAGTATGGTTTCCGTGGCTTCCTCGCCCACTTTTTCCAGGATCTTGTTCAGGCCCTTGTGGTGCAGGCTGGCTACATAGGAGCTGTCAGGGCTCGCACCCTTGCGCGACTCGATGGTCTCGGCCAGCTGCTGGAGAATCGTGTCCATGCCTGTGCTTCCTTCTTTCACCGCTTGCCGTACATCTGTGCGGGATCTTTCAGTACCGGATCAACGGTCTGCCATTGATCTCCGTCCAGACGCTGATAGAAGCAGCTTTCGCGCCCTGTGTGGCAGGCAATGCCGCCGACCTGGGTCACCAGGAAGACGACGGTGTCGCCATCGCAGTCGAGGTACACCTCGTGGAGCTGCTGCACATTGCCTGATTCTTCGCCCTTGCGCCAGAGTTTTTTCCGGCTGCGGGACCAGTAGACCGCACGCCCTTCGCTGGCAGCACGCGCCAGGGCGTCACGATTGAGCCAGGCGTGAGTGAGTATACGCTTGCTGTCGATGTCCTGCGTGACGACCGGGACCAGCCCGTCATCGTTCCATTGCACTGCGTCAAGCCAGTTCATTCTTCATCCATCCAGTATGCTATGTCAGCGGCGCAAATACAAAAGGTAGACACCCGCCGCGCCAAGGACCAGGCCGATTACCGGCAGGTCGTTCAGCCAGACGGCCGAAGCCGGGTGACTGAGCAGCAATGCGCCAAGCAAGAGCAGGATGCCGGCGCGGCGATTGCGTGTACCCAATTGTTTGTGCTGTTCTTCCCTGGCAAGGCGTTCCCGCTCCAGGGTTTCATTCAATGCCGTGATGCGCTGATGTTGATTTAACGCGTCGAGGCCGAGTTGGGGCAGATGCGGCAGCTGTTCGATCCAGTCCGGTACATTTTCCTTCAGGGAGCGGTAGAGATGACTGGGCTGCATGCGGCGCCGGTTCCACTGCTCCAGATACGGCAATGCCGTCTGCCAGAGATCGAGTTCCGGATAGAGTTGGCGGCCCAGGCCCTCGACATTGAGCATGGTTTTCTGCAGCAACACCAGCGACGGCTGGACCTCCATGTCAAAGCGCCCTGCCGTGCGGAATAGTTGCACCAACAGGTAGCCGAAGGAAATATCCTTGAGCGGCTTTTCGAAAATGGGTTCGCAGACCGTACGCATGGCGGCCTCGAATTCATGCACCCGGGTGTGTTTGGGCACCCAGCCACACTCCACATGCAGCTCGGCCACCTTGCGGTAGTCACGCTTGAAGATGGCCAGCAGGTTGCGCGCCAGGTATTGCTGGTCGTCGCGGCTCAGGGAGCCGATGATGGCGCAGTCGATGGCGATATAGCGCGGGTTGTCCGCACTTTCAGGGTCGACAAAGATGTTGCCGGGATGCATGTCGGCATGGAAGAAGCTGTGCTCGAACACCTGGGTGAAGAAGATCTCCACTCCGGTTTCGGCGAGTTTCCTCAGGTCGATGCCGCTCGCCACCAACCGCTCGATATTGGAGACCGGGATGCCTTTTATGCGTTCCATCACCAGCATGTTCTGCCGGCTGACATCCCAGTACACCCGGGGCACATAGAGCTGTGTCGACCCCTCGAAATTACGTCGCAGTTGTGTGGTGTTGGCGCCCTCGGCGATCAGGTTCAGTTCATTGAACACCACCGCCTCGTAGTCACTGACCACTTCCCGGGGTCGCAGGCGGTTGCCGCCCGGCACATAACGCTCGATAAGGCGGGCCACCCAATGCAGCAGGCGCACATCGTCGTGGATCACGCGCTCGAT
>PWQG01000065.1 GCA_003556835.1 Gammaproteobacteria bacterium | reverse complement strand
CATTGGATACGGATACACAGTTGCCCAGAAACGCTGCGCGGCAGATGGTGGGATACATGGCGCACCCTCTTAATCGTCCTGTCTTTGATCCCGAGGCGGGGCGTGTCATTGAAGGCTTTGGCATACTGCAGCCTCGCACCACGAGCAGTCTGGTCAGCGCCAATCAGTCCCTGTTCAGCCGACTGTATGCGGGAGACAGTGGCATCGATCCTTATACGCGTGAAGTGTCCGATGTCTATCAGGATCTGTTCGCGGAAGGCTCCTTTGTCGGCAAGGGGATTTACGACGTGGATGCGTTCCGTAAGGCCACAGAGGGACGCTTTCCGGAGAATCTCATTCTGAGTCACGATCTTATCGAAAGCGGCCACGCGCGCTCCGCGCTTATCAGTGAAGTGGACCTGGTGGAAGAATACCCTGCCAGTTACACCGCTGATGCCAGTAGACGCCATCGCTGGATGCGCGGCGATTGGCAACTGGTAGGTTGGCTTTTACCGCGTTCGCCAGGTCCCGGTGCACCGGGTTCCCCGCGCCAGCTAAACCCGCTTTCCGCAATCACGCGTTGGAAATTGCTGGACAATGTCCGCCGCAGTCTCATAGCGCCCGCGCTGCTTGGTTTTCTGCTCGGTGGCTGGTTTCTTGGTGCGGCGCCTGAATGGCTCTGGAGCGTCTTGTTGGTGCTGCTCGTGCTGCTGCCCGCGATGGTCAATGCGCTGATCGCGGTGCTGCGCAAACCCCGGCTAGCCAATTGGCTGTTGCATCTTCGCCTGGTGTGGCAAACCAGCACGCGTCCCTTGCTGCAGGCGGCACTGGCCATCATCTTCCTGCCTTATGAAGCCGCACTGAGCCTGGATGCACTGCGGTATTCGGGTCTGCGCCTTCCGTTTACGCGTCGTGGACTGCTGCGCTGGCAATTGCCCCATTATGCGAGGCGTAATCGCTGCCTCACACCGACAGACTTCTTCCGAGAGATGTGGGTCGGGCCGGCATTGGGCCTGGCAGGCATCGCATTCCTGCTGGGGCACGCGGCGGCTGGCGAAATGCAGTGGATCGGTGCCATGCCCGTACTGCTCGCCTGGCTGGTTTCGCCTTTGGCCGGCTGGTGGATAAGCCGCCCGCGCGACACCCGCGATATGGAACTCAGTGCCGCGCAGCGCCGCTTTCTGCGCAGCACAGCGAGGCGCACCTGGCACTATTTTGACACCTATACCACCGCTGATGATAACTGGCTGATCCCGGATAATGTGCAGTTTCAGCCTGATGTACGTGTCGCGCGGCGCACCTCGCCAACCAATATTGGCATGTCCCTGCTCGCCAATCTCTCCGCGCTCGATATGGGTTACATTCACGCCGGCGACCTGCTTCGCCTCACCCAGAATACGTTCAGTACGCTATCCCGTCTGCCACGATACCGTGGTCACTTTTACAACTGGTACGCAACCGATACCCTGGAGATACTGCCGCCATCGTATGTTTCGACCGTGGACAGCGGCAATCTCGCAGGATGTCTGCTGACACTCCAGCAAGGGCTGGGCGAACTGCTGACGCGGCCGATATTGCCGGAAAATCTGTGCGCCGGCCTTGACGACACACTGGGCTTGTGTGAGGAGAGTCTTCGGGAAACCAGTGATGAATCTGTCCGCTCTGCACTGACAGCCTTGCAGCAGGTACTCCTCGAACAACAACGCACCACTCACGCGCCGGGACCGGAAATGCTGCAACACATGTTGCAGGAGCTGATGCGTCTGGCAGACTCGCTCTCGAACGCACTGACAGGCATCGATGATATAGGCGAACAAAAAAAGCAGCTTGCCATCGACTGGCTTGGACACTTTGTGCGTCAGTGCCAAAGGATGCACCATGAGCTGATGTCACTGCTCCGCGAACCCGGAAAGCTCGCCATCCTGCCTTCGTTGGAAAGCCTGCAGTCCACGCCCCACGCGACAGCCGAAGCGGTGCAGCGCGCTGAGTTGATTGAGCAGCTTCGCCAGCAGTGCGAGCAGTTAATGGATATGGACTTCCGTTTCCTCTACGAACCGTCCAGCGATCTGCTGAGCATCGGCTACAATGTTGGTGATCGACGTCTGGATCCGGCCTGTTACGACCTGCTCGCCTCGGAAGCGCGTCTTGCCAGTTTTCTTCTCATAGCCTGGGATCAGGTGCCACAAACGCACTGGTTTTCTCTCGGGCGCCTGCTGACCAGTACGAAGGGTGCCGTCAGCCTGGTCTCCTGGAGCGGCTCGATGTTCGAATACCTGATGCCGCAACTGTTGCTGCCGGAGTTCGAGAACACCCTGTTGCACCGGGCATGCAGGGCAGCGGTCAAACGGCAGATCGACTATTGTCGCAAGCATGGAATTCCCTGGGGAATATCCGAGTCCTGCTACAACACTACAGATGCTGCGCAAACCTACCAGTATCGCGCCTTTGGCGTGCCGGGACTCGGGCTGAAGCGGGGATTGGCTGATGACCTGGTGATAGCACCGTATGCCAGCGCACTGGCGCTCACCGTGTCCCGGCACAGCGCCTGTCGCAACCTGGAAGTACTTGCCGCCGCGGGCTTTCTTGGCGAGTACGGATTCTACGAGGCCATTGACTACACGCCGTCACGCGTACCACGCGGCCAGGCCTACGCCGTAGTACGCAGTTTCATGGCACATCACCAGGGCATGAGCCTGCTCGGATTCGTACATACGTTGCTCAACCAGCCGATGCAGCGACGCTTTACCTCTGACCCGCGCGTACGCGCTACCGAGCTGCTGCTGCACGAACGCGTTCCGCGTAGCAGCATCAGTGTGCAGCCGCATATGGCCGAAGTCGGTGCCTTGGCGCTTCCACAGCGTACCGAAGTGCAATCGCTGATGCGTATCTACAGGAGCGCCGACAGCCTCTGGCCGGAGGTGCATCTGCTCTCCAATGGACGTTATCACCTTATGGTCACCCAGGCGGGGAGCGGTTACAGCCATTGGGATGGCTTGGCGTTGACGCGTTGGCGCGAAGATATCGCCCACGACAATCACGGTACTTTTGTCTATCTGCGCGATGAAGACAGCGGTGAGTACTGGTCTTCAGCCCATCAGCCTGTAGGCGGTAAGACAGAGGACTATGAAGCGGTCTTCCTGCCAGACCGAGCCGAATTCCGCCGCCAGGATCACAATATTCGTACCCACACCGAGCTCTGCGTGTCGGCCGAACATGACGTGGAGATACGGCGCGTCACACTGACCAATCAGAGCGCACAGACACGACATATCGAAGTGACCACCTATGCCGAAATCGTTCTGGCGCCCTTGAATGCGGATCTGGCACACCCTTTGTTCAACAAACTGTTCATCAGTTCAGAGATACTGTCGGAACAGAGCACAATCCTTTTCACCCGACGTGCGCGTCAGGCTGATGAAACGCCACGCTGGATGTTCCATATGCTTGCTGTTCCGCGCTCAGTCAGTGAAGGCCCTTCCTGTGAAACCGACCGCATGCGATTTATCGGACGTGGGCGCTCAACGGCAAATCCGATCGCGCTTGAGCATGGTGTCGGTCGACTGTCCAACACCGACGGTTGCGTACTGGATCCGATCGCCGCGATCAGGCGCCTGCTGGTCATTGATGGGGATGGCTCAGCCAGTGTCCAGATCATTACTGGCGTGGCCGACTCACGTGAAGCGGCCCTGAAGATGATTGAGCATTACAGTGATCATTACGTGGTGGAGCGCGCATTCAAACTAGCCTGGTTCCGTAGCCAGGAGATCTTGCCCCAACTTGATATCGATCAGTCCGAAGCGCAGCTTTTTGGCCAGCTGGCAAGCTCGGTCGTGTTTTGCCACAAACGGCATCGGGCCCCTGAGGAAACGTTGTTGCGCAACACGCTGGGTCAGTCCAGTTTGTGGCGATTCGCCATCTCTGGTGATCTGCCCATCGTTCTGCTTTGCATCGGTAATATCAAGCGTCTCGGGCTGTTGCAGCAGATACTGAAAGCGCACGCATTCTGGCGCATGAAAGGCCTGCAGACGGACCTGGTCATCATTAACGAGGACTTTTCGGGTTATCGCGCCAGGCTGCACGATGAGATCATCGGACTCATACACGCCATACCTGAAACCTGGCAGTTGGAACGGCCCGGCGGTGTGTTTGTGCGCCGGGCCGAAGAAATTTCCGAAAGTGAAAGAGTGCTGCTGGAGACGGTGGCCCGCATTGTGATCAACGACAACGTGGACAGTCTTGCTGCCCTGCTTAATCGAAAGCCAGCTGCAACGCGATTGCCCGGGAAACTCGTGCCCGGGCCGGTGCGGGAAAGCGAATCTCACCTTCCCTTGCCGCGACCTTCCTTGCACTTTGACAATGGAACCGGTGGGTTCGGCAAGGATGGTCGTGAGTATGTGATATATCTGACGCCTGAAAAACGGACGCCGGTACCCTGGGTGAATGTGATAGCCAGCCCGCATATCGGCACCGTCATCAGCGAAAGCGGTAGTGCCTACACCTGGGTCGAGAACGCGCACGAACTACGTCTGACTCCGTGGAACAACGATCCGGTCAGTGACAGGACAGGAGAAGCGTACTATTTACGCGATGAGGACAGCGGACAGTTCTGGTCACCCACGTCGCTACCTGCGCCATCGACCACTACCACTATCTGTCGTCATGGTTTTGGCTACAGTATATTCGAACAGCACTGTAACGGCATTAAAAGTGAACTCACCGTTTTTGTCGCTATGGATGTGCCGGTCAAGTTCGCGCTGTTCAAACTGCATAATGACAGCACCCGGGTGCGAAGACTCTCCCTGACCGCCTACCATGAACTGGTGCTTGGTGAGTGGCGCCATAAACAGGCGATGCACACAGTAACCGAGCGTGACGCCACCAGCGGTGCCCTGTTTGCACGCAACACCTACAACCAGCTCTTTGCTGACCGTGTATGCTTCTGCGCCACCAGCGAACCGGACTTCACAGTGACCGGTAGCAGGCTGGAGTTCATTGGTCGCAACGGCACACTCGCCGACCCTGCCGCTTTGTCACGTACTGCGCTGTCCGATCGAACCGGTGCAGCACACGATCCCTGCGCAGCGATACAGGCGCAGTTCGAGCTTGCACCGGGACAGACCCGGGAAGTGGTCGTGATCCTGGGGGCCGCCAGAAACAGCACTGATGCAGGCCAGCTAGTGAAAGATTTCTCCAAACCCGACCAAGCCCGCGCGGCGCTGCAAAAGGTAAACGAATACTGGCATCACACACTTGGCGCCGTACGCGTGACGACACCGGATTTGGCCCTTGATATCCTGGCCAACGGCTGGCTTCTGTACCAGACATTGTCCTGTCGCCTGTGGGGGCGCAGCGGCTTTTATCAATCCGGCGGTGCCTACGGCTTTCGTGACCAGTTGCAGGACAGCCTGGCGCTCATTCATGCCGAGCCGGTTCTGGTGCGCAAACAACTGCTACGCTGCGCCAGTCGCCAGTTTGGAAAAGGTGATGTGCAGCATTGGTGGCATCCACCCCATGGTCATGGCGTGCGCACCCATTTCTCTGATGACTATCTGTGGTTGCCCTGGGTCTGTTGCCAGTATGTCCATGCCACGGGCGATTGGCAGATTCTGGATGCAATGGTTCCTTTCCTGGAAGGTCGTGAATTGCACCCGGATGAAGAAGCCAGTTACGGCCAGCCGCAGCGCTCTACCGAACATGCCAGTCTGTATGAACACTGTGTGCGCGCGATTCGCCACGGACTGCGGTTCGGCGAACACAATCTTCCTTTGATGGGCTGTGGTGATTGGAACGATGGCATGAATCGCGTGGGCATCAAGGGTACGGGCGAAAGCGTGTGGCTTGGCTGGTTTCTGCTCGATACGCTGCAGCGCTTCGTCATGCTCGCCGAATCGCGCGCCGATGAGTCTTTTGCAGTCCTGTGCCGCGAACAGGCGCAGGCGCTGCAGAAAAATATTGAAGCCAGCGCCTGGGATGGCAGCTGGTATCGCCGTGCCTGGTTCGATGACGGTACGCCGCTCGGTTCTGCCCAGAACGAGGAATGCCAGATCGATGCCATCAGCCAGAGTTGGGCGGTTCTCAGCGGCGCGGGACAACCCGAGCGCATCGCCAGTGCCATGGACGCCGTTTATCAGCGCCTGGTACAGCACGACGCCAGTCTGGTCCAGCTGTTGACACCACCTTTTGACAAGTCGGCACTTGATCCCGGTTACATCAAAGGTTACCCGCCTGGTGTGCGAGAGAACGGAGGGCAGTACACACACGCTGCGATCTGGACAACCATGGCCTATGCGCAGATAGGGCAGACTGAACGGGCCTGGACACTGTATTCACTGCTCAATCCCATATACCACGGTGATAGCGCCGAGGCGATCGAAATTTACAAGGTAGAGCCCTATGTGGTTGCCGCCGACGTCTACTCTTCGGCGCCGCATACCGGTCGCGGGGGGTGGACCTGGTACACGGGCGCCTCAGGTTGGATGTACCGTCTGTTGACCGAAACCCTGCTCGGCCTGCAGCGGGAAGGCGACCGCCTGCGCGTCATACCCTGTGTGCCGGCGCACTGGGACAGCTACCGCATCGATTACCGTTACGGTGAAACAGAGTATGCAATCACGCTGCAGCGCAACGAGCAGTGCAGCTCCGGGGTCTACCGCATCGTGTTGGACGGCAGCAAGCTTTCGCCAACCGACGAGTACTCTGCCAACAGTTTTCCGCTGCTCGATGACGGTAAGGCGCACGAAGTTGTTGTGGAGTTTGGGAGCTAGTGCAGCGCTGATGAGGGATACGCTGCACTACCGGCGCAATCAGGTTCGATCGTGGCCGAAGGCCCTCATCATTGGCCTACTGCGTCTGACATGCCACTGCGTGCACCCGCCGCAAGGTGATCGCCTGCAGGCGGAAACGCGATATGCGGCATCAGGCCGGGAATGTCGGCGTTCTGGTTCACCCAGATCAATTCGGTGGCATCGGGTTGCTGGTGAACCAGCGCTTTGAGCTGGTGAAACCGGTACACGCCATGCTTTTTCAGCTCGATCCAGACAGTGACGATACTGTTGTCATGGAGTTTTTCCAGCGTGCCGTTGAGCAGCATGCCTTCCGGATAAAGATGCTTCGGTCGGTACCAGCCCAGCAGTTTTTCTTCCTGCCACAGGGAAACAGAAAAGCTGGAAGCGGTGGTCTGGTCGTTCAAATAGTCCATGACATACCCCCTTTGCATAAGAGATTCTTTCAGAGTCAGGACGAATCAGTTTATGCATGAGGGGAAAGGGTGTATGTGCGTTACCGAACTTAACAAAAATGTGTGACGCCGGGCGTCAGTGCACGCCCAGGCTACGCAGGTAGTCCTCGTAATTGCCGTGGAAGTCAACCAGGCCGTCGGGTTGCATATCAATGATGCGTGTTGCCAGTGAGTTGACAAACTCACGGTCGTGACTGACAAAAATCAACGTGCCGGCATAATTCTCCAGCGCCAGGTTCAGGGCCTCGATGGACTCCATGTCCAGGTGGTTGGTCGGCTCATCCATCAACAGGGTGTTGGGGTTGGTCAGGCTGAATTTACCAAACATCATGCGCGCTTTTTCACCGCCGGACAGCACCGGAAGTTGTTTCTTGACGTCGTCACCGGAGAACAGCATACGTCCCAGGGCCGAGCGCACCAGTTGCTCGTCGCCTTTTGTCCACTGCTGCATCCAGTCAAAAAGGGAGGTCTCTTCGACAAACTCCGCGCTGTTATCCTGGGCAAAATAGCCGACATCAGCCTGCTCGGCCCACTTCAGCCTGCCTTCATCCAGGGGGACTTCCTCCATGAGGCAGCGCAGTAATGTGGTTTTGCCAGCGCCATTGGGGCCAATGATGGCGACACGCTCGCCCGCCTCGATTTGCAGGCTCAGCCTGGAGAAAAGCGATGTGTCATAGGCCTTTTTCACGTTTTCCAGGACCAGCGCCTGACGATGCAGTTTCTTGTGCTGGTTGAATCGGATGTACGGGCTGACCCGGCTGGAAGGTTTGATGTCCTCCAGTTGAATTTTCTCGATCTGGCGGGCACGCGATGTTGCCTGCTTGGCCTTGGAGGCGTTTGCCGAGAAACGGCTGACAAAGGCCTGTAGCTCGGAAATCTGGGATTTCTTCTTGGCGTTCTCGTTGAGCAGGCGTTCGCGGGCCTGGGTCGAAGCGACCATGAAATCATCATAGTTGCCCGGATACAGCCGCAGTTCACCGAAGTCCATGTCGGCAATATTGGTGCAGACGGCGTTCAGGAAGTGACGGTCGTGGGAAATGATGATGATGGTGCTGTTGCGCTGATTCAGCACCTGTTCCAGCCAGCGGATGGTATTGATGTCCAGGTTGTTGGTGGGCTCGTCCAGCAGGAGTACATCCGGGTCAGAAAACAGGGCCTGCGCCAACAGCACGCGCAGCTTCCAGCCCGGGGCAACGGCGCTCATCGGGCCATCGTGTTGTTCCAGTGGGATGTCAAGCCCGAGCAACAATTCTCCAGCGCGCGACTCGGCGGTATACCCATCCATCTCGGCGAAGGGTTCTTCCAGTTCTGCGACGGCCATACCGTCCGCTTCGCTCATCTCTTCCAATCCGTAGATGCGGTCGCGTTCGGACTTCACACGCCAAAGTTCTTCGTGGCCCATGATGACGGTGTCGAGCACTGTGTGCTCCTCGAATGCAAACTGATCCTGGCGCAATTTGCCCAGGCGTACATCCGGATCGAGCATGACCTGTCCGCTGGTGGGCGCGAGGTCCCCGCCCAGTATCTGCATGAGGGT
>PWQG01000360.1 GCA_003556835.1 Gammaproteobacteria bacterium | reverse complement strand
TTGAAAAAATAATATAAAAGCCGATTGTTTGATATGTATCAAGGATCCTTTTCGTCCGGGCGGTTAGACGGCTGCTCGTCATCCGCTTTTCGCATCAGGGCCCAGGCCCCGACAAAAACGGCCGTGATGAGTGTTATGCCCAGTATCACCGCCAGGCGATATAACATGGGGATTTCCACCGAACCGGTGCTTTCGCCGATCCAGGCCAGGAGGTTTACCAGCACCAGGGCTGACAGGAAGCTGATCAAGACGGCTTTTTTCATGGTTCACTCCGATAAGAGCAGCATGCCGGTGACGGCTTCATTGCTGCGTTGAAGAAACAGGAAAACATCGTCGCGACCGTCCGCGTTCAGGTCGCTGACGGCGACGTCGCCGCGCTGCTGCGCGAAAGGCAAGGGTAACACGGCGTCGGCGGTGCGATCCTGCACGCGGTGCAGGTCGCGATTGATGTCGATTTCGAAGTCATCGATCATACGACGGATGTCGATCTCATAATTGTCGCGGCTGCGACTGTAGTCCAGTGAAGCCAGGAAACGGTCTTCAGCGGAAGTGGGCTCGGGTTCAAGCGCGTTGCGGAAGATCTGCACCTGCTCGTTGAGCAGCACCACCAGATCCTGTAACTCGCCTTCGCCAAGGCGGGCCCGGCTCATGGGAATGACCGGATCCACGGAGCGCGCCCGTTCGCGGATGTCGCGCACCGAACCGATCATGCGTACTGCGGATGGAAAACGCAGTGTGACCGTGATCCGGCGCCCCGGCCGGCGCGCGAACTGATCACCCTCGTTGTGATAGACAAAGGCTTCGATGTCGATGCTTCCCGACAACGCCAGCCAGAGGAACAGGTCTGCGACCGAGACCTGCTCCACTCGCCACAGCCAGAGATCGGGACGCCCGTTCCCGTTCTCGTCGTGCAGGAAGGTGGTCAGCACATTGCCTCCGGATCGCAGGATCTGCTGGGGCGTGCTGAAATCGATGCCGGATTCCTCGCCCAGAAACAGTGCCACCCGGCCTCCTTCGCGTAGCAGGGCGTCAGCGATGCCGTCCCCGGTGACGTCTTGGAGAAGCTCTTCGTGGGTCAGGGCGAGAATCCCGGTGAGGTTGGCGAAATCGAGCTGATCGACGTCGAAATCGCCCAGTCGCTCCCGGATTTCAGTGCGATCCACAGCATAACTCGGTGCATTGGGGAAGTAGGCATCTTCGCCCTGTGCATTGGCCAGGAACACTTCCAGGCGTTCTTCCGTGTCAACGATCAGGTCCGGCAGGCCGTCCGCATTGACGTCGCGCAGTTCCATCATGGGGATGCGTACTGACTGGTTCACACTGCGGCTGATCAGGTCATCGGTGTGCAGGCGGTTGTCGATCTGCATATCGGACAGGACCGGCAGGGGCGATTGATAACTTCCGTCGGCATTACGCATGTAGAGTTTCAATTCCCCGGCACCGGGAATGATCAGGTCGTCGCGGCCGTTGTTGTTCAGATCGCGGGAGAAATTCAGGGCGTACACACCCTGACCGAGAAATCCATCAACCTCCGGTAGTAGGGTATGTTCCTTGCTGAATGTGTCATTCTCCAGTTGCCAGAGGCCGACCCGGTTGCCATCGATCAGTGCGATCACACTCATCACACCTGCAGAGCGATTGCCGTTGTCCCCCAGAGCCGGATAGGCATGACTGATGTCCCAGCCGGCCGAGCGCCCGGGCAGTTCCAGAACCGCATCTGCTGCGTTGAAGTCAAAACCGTCCGCGGCTGTCTGCCGGTAGAGTGAGATTCGATTGCCGGCAATGGCCAGCAGGTCTGAGAGGCCGTTGTTGTTGGCGTCGACGATCAACAGTTGTTCGGTATCCGGCGGCAACTCAAAGTCGATCTGCCGGTAACCGTCCAGGTCGGCATGGGCGACGGAACTGGTCCAGAGCAGGGACAGCAGGGGCATGATCAGGCGTTGTGACAGTCTTTTCTTCATGGTGCTGACATCAATACCGTGGTTGTGTTGGAGTGATGCAGTAGCAGATCCGGACGGCCGTTGCTGTTCAGATCGAGCACATCAAAGCCGGTTATGGTGCGATTGGGTACATATTGCCAGAAAGTGCCGCTACTGATACGCAGATTATTGTCCACGCGGCTGGCCGCCAGGACGCCGTCCGCCGTAAGGTAGAGTGCATCCTTGCGGCCATCGCCATTGAGGTCGGCCGCAAGATGGATGGGTTCAGACAGGCCGCGCACGGCATCGGCGGAGAAACGCTCCTCATGACGCGAATCGGGCCGGGTATTGAACAGGCCCTGCTCCCCGTCGGCGCTACCGTAGATCAGTTGCACGCGGTTGATACCGACGTTGCGCAGGGCCGCCGTGGCCGGGATTGTATAATAGGTCACTGTCAGTTCAGGCTGTCCATTGCCATTGATATCCAGTGCGTTCACCCGCAAGTCATAACCACTGAAGCGCATGATCTGATCCGGTTGCTCGAAATCGAAGCGCCCCTCGCGGTTGCGATAGAAATAAACGTCCCAGTCATCATCATTGTCATCGATCCGGATCAGGTCCATCCGGCCGTTGCCGGTAATATCAAGCAGGCGGTAGTCTCCGGAATCGTTGGCCGGCGCATACCAGTGCTCGATGCGTTTCTGATCGCCGTTTTCACGCACCGAGAGGGTATTGATACGGGCCCGCAGATCGTCTCCCATATTGGTGAAGAGAATATCCCGTCCCGTCTCGGAGCGGAGCGGGGCGCTGACCGCTCCGGCAATGCGGTGCTGGAACTCAAGCAGGTTACTCCGGTTCTGTTGCTGTCCACGCCGGTCTTGCAGAAAGTCCTGGAACAGGGAGTTGGAGCGCGGCACGATACGCACCAGCAGGCCGTCGCGTTCGTTGATGGTGATTTCGGTATCGAAGCGCCCGGTGTTCAGAGGCAGGTCCTCCGGTTCCAGTTCCTCGTTTTCGGTACTGAACTGATGCAAGGCATCGAAGCGGCCATCATCCCTCAAGGTGAACAGGCCGTAGCGTTCGCGGCCAGGGAGCAGCAGGTCCAGCCGGCCATTGCCGGTGATGTCCTGTGCTGGCGGCAGGAACAGCGTGCGCTGACGGTCGGGCACTGACGCGATGAAATCCCAGTCGAACAGCCGTTCCAGGTTATTGTCATAACCCGGCAGCATACTGCTGAGGCTGTAGGCAGCGGAATTGCTGATCAGGATCAACTCTTGTCCGGGCAGGGGCCGCACATCGGCCAGGCTGACGGCAATGATGTCCGAGCGTATGTCGACTGTACGCGAGGCCTGAGCCGCAAAGCGCCCGTCGGCCTGTTGCAGGTAAATTTCCAGCTGTCGGCCCCGTTCGGGGGACCATACCGGCAGGATCAGGTCCAGCCGGCCATTGCCATTCATATCCCCGGTTACCCACTCGTCCGGCCACTCAGGCGCCGGCAGCTCCGATGCCGTGTAATTCTGCGCCAGCAGGGATGTGCTGCCGAGTAGGGCAAAGCAGAACAGACATTGACGAAGCAAAGTCCGGATCATCATTCCTCCAGCAATTCGCCGTAACCACTGGCGGTACGAAACAGGCCCAGTACGCTGTACTCGCGCTCACCCGCCTCACGTTCATAGGAAAACAGGGAGAACAGGAGCAGATCCAGCACCGTGAAACGGGTGCGGTCCGGGTCCAGGCTGGATTCATACACGAACAGGGGCCACAGGCTCAGCCGACTCAGTCGGCGGCCCGGGTGCCACAGTTCAACATCCTGGTCCTGCAGCTGGTTGTCGCGGGCAAAATTCAGGGTCACCCGATCGCCAGGTCCGTGATTGCGGTGAATCCGGTCGATCAGGGCCTGGGCTGAGCGCACCGGTTCACCGGCAATGGCCAGTATGATGTCGTCTTCGCGCAGGCCTGCCGCATGCAGGGGGCTGTCGTCGAGCAAATGCACGATGCGGGCGCCGGACAGGGCGCCTCCCTCTGCGTCCTCGAGCAGTTCCGTGGTGAAGCCGGCGCGAATGTAGAGGGGATCGACGCGATACAGCTCGACGGCTTCAAGCCGGGCGTCCGACTGCGGACTGACATTGAGGACGGTCATGAATACGGTGGTATCGCGTCGCACATTCACCATGACGACGCGCTCTTCTTCAATGTCAAGGGCGATGGCATCCAGCTGGTCCGGCTGTTCGATCGCATGACCATCCAGTTCCAGAATATGGTCGCCGGGCAGCAGGCCCGCCATGTCGGCCGGCCCGCCGGGGCTGACACTGGCGACCCGGATGCCGTCGAGTTCGGCCAGTTGTCCCGGTCGATCATCGTTGCCGCGCTCGGCCCGGAAGCCGAAGTCGACACCGCCTGCACGCGGACCACCATCATTGCCTGGAAACAGTTGGTTGTCGGGCGACAGATTGATGCTGGGCACCAGTTGCCTCGGCTCATGGGTGGCGCAGGCCGCGAGCAGGGAGAACAGGCCGAGGAGAAGAAAGAGACGTGGCCACATTACAAACGCCTCCATGGCACCAGCACCAGAGCCAGAGCAATGAATACCATCAACCAGGGCAGGGGCACCCATTGATTGAGCTGTAGCATGTCCGGGTCCAGCATGACATCGGAATAGCCGCGCACCAGGCGGCTTACGTCGCTGAGATAGGACTGATCGATCAGCGAGGGCTGGTAACTGACATGCAGCCAGTTGGCGGCATTGCCCAGGGCACCCTTGAAGAGGTCCATGGCCAGGCTGAGCCCCAGCGCGGCCGTCACCGCCTGGGTGGCGCTACTGGTGGCCACGGCCACCAGTAGGGCGAAGGCGATGGTGGCGGGCAGGGGCAACAGGGCAAGGACCAACCCCAGACGGAATTCCTCACGGATTTCCTCTGCCCCGATCAGCTCAAATCCATCCTCGACCACGGGGCCGAATTCCCACAACCAGGCGGCCAGCGCGGTCGCCGCCAGCATCAGGCCGAACAGGGCGCAGAGTGCAACCAGGTGCGCCGCCAGCAGTTTCGCCAGTAGCACGGCCCTGCGGCTGCTGCGCCGGATCAACAGATGCCGCAGCACGCCGCTGTCCCGGTCGCTGGCAAAGGACCAGGCGGTGTAGGCGGCCAGGGCCAGTGCGAGCAGTGTGAGGCCGCTGAGCAGGCTGTCGACGTAATAGCCCCAGGCATTATCGGCAGCGAAATCGAGGCCGCCGCTGCCGAGCAGGCTGTCCCGTGCCTGTTCACCGCCGCTGCGGATACGCACCAGCAACAGTTGGGCCATGGCCAGCAGGGCGGGCAGGATCACCACCAATCGGGCCGATGTACTGCGTTGTGCCACATACAATTCTGCGCGCAGGGCTGCAACAAATCCACTCATGCAGCTGTCTCCACATTTCCGTCGCCGGCCTCGCTGCCGGTGATCTCGCGGAACAATGACTCCAGGGAAGGGATTTCGCTGATCAATCCGGACACCGCGATTCCGGCCTGCACCAGTTGTCGATTGATGCTGGCCGGGTCGGGCGCCCGCTCATCGATCTCCACTTGCAGGCTGCCGTCAGGCGCGCTTGTCACTTGCAGGATGCCGGGCTGACCCTGCAACAGTCCGGTAGCCCTTTCGACCTGATCACAGCGCAACAGTATTCTTGGATGTCGTGCGGCGAAGAGCTGCTCCACCGGCTCACTGATTTCGATCCGCCCCTTGTGCAGGATGGACATATGGCTGCAGATGCGCTCCAGGTAGGGTAGCTGGTGGCTGGATAGCAGGAAGGCGGTACCTTCTTCGCGATTGAGCCGGCTGATCAGGGCCAGCACATCATCCACGCCGCCGGCATCAAGGCCATTGAAGGGTTCGTCAAGAATGACAAAGGCCGGCTGGCCGAGCAGGACCTGGGCGATGGAGGCACGGCGGCGGTTGCCCAGTGACAGTTGCCGGATGCGATAGTTGCTGTAGCGTCTGATGCCGAGCAGGGATTCGACCTGGGCCGGGCTGCGGACTGTTTCCGTACAGAGAATCCGCGCATGCTCCAGGCTCTGGCGGACGGTCAGGCCGGGATGCAATGAGGGGCTGTCGAAAATGCCAACCACGGCGCCAGTGGCGCGCCACAGATGATCCGGACGATGTCCCAATACGGACACATCGCCGCGGTCATAGGGCAGCATGCCCAGGATGCATTCCAGGGTGGTCGTTTTACCGGAACCGTTCAGGCCCACCAGACCATGCACGGCGCCGGTTTCCACCGTCAGATTCAGGTCGGTCAGCACATCAGTGCGTCCGTATCGCTTGTTCAGCCCGCTGACCTGGAGCGGACTGACATCCCGGTACTTGTCCATACAGGCCTTGCACTCCCATATCCTGTATTCAGTCTACGAAAATAGCATCAATGTCGACTTCAGTGATAGTACCCAGGTTGGCGAGTGTCTCCTGATCCATGCGGGACAGATCACCAACAATGGAAATCAGTTTGGGACGTCCGGCCACGCGCTCCTGCTGGAAGTTCAGCACGGTCTCCAGATCACTGTCGAGCAGTCGGGCAAATCGATCCGGGCCCGGGTCTCCCTCCAGGCCGAGGCGCTCCCAGCTGCGCACTGTGCCCGGTATCTGCCGATGGCCGGTGGTGGCCGTCCGATAGCGGTTCACCAGGGCATTTCGGGTTTCCTCGAAACGCTCCTGTGACACCGGCATGTCATAGAGCAGTGAAATGAAGGTGGTAGTGGCCTCCACGGTCTTGTCGTTCTGGGTGCCGATTGCGGCCAGCATCAGGTTCTCATCGCCCTGCCTGGACCCCTGGGCGTAGCGCGCCGAGGCCGAGTACGCGAGCGCCCGGGCTTCGCGCAGCTCCTGGAAGGCGACGCTGGACATGCCCAGGCCGAAATAATTGTTGTACAGGGAGGCGGCCACGCTCAATTCCTCGTCGAATTCTACGTCGGGGAATTCAATGCGCACCTGTGCCTGTGCCGTCTCCCGCGGGACCACATAAATGTGGTTGTCTTCAATGCGGCGGGCCTGTCGGCGCTGCCAGGGCGGGGCCGCTTGCAGCTCGCTGTGGATCGAATAACTGCGGTCGAGCGCGGCGATCACCTGTTGTGGCGCCATGGCGCCGGTGTAGGACAGGCTGTGTTCATACTGCAACAGACTGCCGATCAGGGGTAGCAGGTCGTCCACGTCCAGTGCCTCGATTTCGGCGTTGGTCGGACCGCGCAGGCGCGGCGAATCCTCGCCGTAGCGGTTGTACAGGTACAGTGCCTGGCTGATGGCTGCCGGATCCTCGCGCTGATCACGCCGTGACTGGAAGATATCCGCTTTCAGTTCATCCAGTACCTGTTGTTCGCTTACTGGTGCGCGGATCAGTTCCAGCATCAGTGCCAGGCTGTCGGAGAATTGCCCGTCCAGGCCCGAGAGACTGATGCTGGTGCTGTTGGCGCCTGCACTGATGCGCAGGTTGCTGCCCAGGCGGTACCACTCCTTCTGCAGTTCCTCCGGTTCCAATTCGCCCGTTCCCGCCTTGTCCAGCAGGGCTGCGGCCAGTCCGAGCAGTGGCTCATGCTCGGTTCCCCTGTCAATGGTGATGCTGAAGGTGAACAGGTCATTGAGCGGATTGTCCGCATGGTACAGGGGCACACCCGGGGCATGCTCAATGATCCGGTAATCGCGGTTCGCTTCCAGGAAGCGTGGCTCAATGGGCTCGTAGGGCATGCCCAGGATCCGCTCGGCAAAGGCGGACTGCCGGGTCGGGTCGATTTCCACCGGGTCGATCTGTGGTTTTTCCACTTCCGGGATGTCAGCCGGCCCGTTGCGGCGATAGACCACCACGTAATTGTCTTCCGCGAAATAACGGTTGGCCACGTCAATGATGTTCTGTCGTGTGACACGGGACATGCGCTGGATGCGTGTGATGTGGTGATTCCAGTCGGCGTGGTTGATGAATGCCTGGCGCATATTGGCTGCACGGGCCTGGTTTGATTCCAGGTTGCGCTTTTCGCGGCGCTCGAAGTCATTGATGATGGCGGGTAACAGCCAGTCCTCGAATTCACCATTGCGCAGCAGCTCAAGCTGCTCAAGCAGCAGGGCCTCCACCTCTTCCAGGCTCTGACCTTCGCGGGGACTGCCCCAGAGTTGTTGTGCGCCGTGGTCATTGTGGAAAGAAGGCGAGGCTCCGGCCGATAGCACCCGTTGTTGCTGGTTCAGGTTCAGGTTGATCAGGCCGGCGGTGCGGTTGTCGAGGATCATGTCGAGCAGCATCAGTGCTTCCTGGTCCCGGTGGTTATTGGGCACGGTGCGGAAAGCCAGTCGTACTTCTTCCTGCCCCGGGTAGTACACTGTGGTGCTCCGCAGCTCACGGATCGGCTCTTCCGGCCACTGTTGCGCTGGCGGCAGGCGGCGCTGTTCCCAGGCGGAGAAATGCTCGGCGATGACCTGGATGGTTTCCTCGATGTCGATGGCGCCGCTGATGGAAATCGCCATGTTGTTGGGCACGTAAAAGGTTTCGTAGTAGTCGCGGATATAACGCAGGGACGGGTTTTTCAGGTGGTCGGCGTGTCCGATGGTCGGTTGCTGGCCATAGGGGTGGTTCGGATAAAGCAGGTCGTGCAGCGCATAGGAGGACACCCGGTTACGATTGTCCAGGGTGCGGTTTTTTTCCTCGTAGACCACTTCAAGTTCGGTATGGAAGAGGCGAAACACCGGGTCGAGGAAACGGTGCGACTCCAGTGTGGCCCACTGCTCCAGGCGATTGGCCGGCAGGCTGACCCGGTAGACGGTTTCCTCGTGCCAGGTGTGGGCGTTCAGACCGCTGGCGCCCATGGCGTTGTAGACCTTGTCGATCTCGTTGGCCACTGCATATTGTGCGGCCAGCCGCGACTCGGCATTGATCTCGGCGTAGATCTCGCGACGTTCGCTGTCGTCCTCGCTGCGGAAATGGGCTTCGTACAGC